>JBQCJS010000204.1:0-2352 GCA_051952485.1 Thermomicrobiales bacterium
CTGGCCCTGGCGGTCGCCCTTCGGCTGGGCTAAGCCCGGCGGTGGGAGCGCGTCGCCGTCGCCAGACAAAGGAAGCGCCACCGCGTCGCTTCCGAGGGGGCATGGCGCCATTTTCCGGGTTGAGCCCGGGGGAGTGCCCCCCGCTAGCGGCCGAGCGGCCCTGCTTGAACTCCAGAAAGTTTGCGCACAACGCAGCTTATCCGCAAAACATATGGTGACTAGGGTCGAGGAGAGCGGAGCGGCATTTCGGTTCGCTGGCCCTCCCCTGGATGCCGGGAGACGCTACGCCAACAGGGAGCGTGGGCGCTCGCGGAGGAGGTCCTCGGCCTCGCGCACGATGTCCAGCACGATGGCTCCCGCTGGCCGTGCGGAGCCGATCAGGCCTGCGGAGACGCCGGCGCTGATGCCGGCCACCGAGAGATCCGCGCGGGCACCCGCAGCCTCGACCTCGGATTGGAGGTCTTCGCGGTGCGCGGGAATCTCGGACTCGCGGTCGTTCCACCGCTCGATGAAGGCGTTGCGGAGCATGCGGTCCGGATTCTCCGCCGGGAACGGGCGTTCGCCGATCAGGTCGTAGACGCGGGTCTGGACGGTGTCGTCGGCGGTGGCCGCCAGCACGGCTTCCTGCTCCCAGCCGGGACCGCCCCATTCGTGGCTCGCGACGAAGCGCGTGCCCATCCACGCGCCCTGTGCGCCGAGCATCAGCGCCGCGGCGAGGCCCCGGCCATCCGCGATGCCACCCGCCGCGACCACGGGCACCGGGGCCACCGCGTCGACGACCGCCGGGAGCAGCGCGAAGGTCCCGATGTGCCCGGCATGGCCTCCGGCCTCGCCGCCCTGCGCGATGATGACGTCCGCTCCCGCCCGGGCTGCCCTGATCGCCTGCTGGAGGGTCTGCACCTGCACGAAGAGCTTCGCGCCCGACGCGTGAGTCCGGTCCGCGAACGGCGCGGGATCGGCGAAGGAGTGGTTGATCGCCGCCACCCCTTCCGCCAAGGCAACGTCGGCGAGTTCCATCGTGTCGGGAAACGAGGAGATGAAGCCGACACCGAACGGCCGGTCGGTGAGCGAGCGGGCGATCCGGATCTGTTCACGCAGCCATGAGGCTCCGCCGGGATTCGTGCCGCCGATCATCCCGAAGCCGCCCGCCTCCGAGACGGCCGCCGCGAGCTGGCCCGTCGCCGAGCCGGCCATCGATGCGTTGAGGACGGGATGGTCGATGCCAAGGAGGCGGCAGAGCGGCGTGTTGATCATGACGGTCCTCCCGGAGCGGACGATGCGTTCGGATTCCCGGATGACGCCGGGACCACCAGCGGCGGCGGGGGTGCGACTGGCGCGCCGATCGCACCGAGGACGGTCCCGGGCGCCAGTCGTGAGATGTTGGCGATGGCTGCCCCGGCGACCGGCTTTCCACCCGCGAGCTGGATGCGGTCCAGCCGGAGTGCCGATCCTCTCCCACAGGCAACTAGTCCAGCCGGCAGGATCGTTCCCGATGATGCGGACTGGCCCGGCATGGCCGCCAGCGACGCGCGATGCACCTGGAGCGAGGTCCCATCAGGCAGCGTCGTCCACGTCCTGGGCCACGGCCACATGGCGCGGACCCGTCGCGCGATCGATTCCGCTGGATGCGACCAGTCGATCCATCCGTCCGCCTTCACCAGTTGACGGGTCAGGGTCGCGCCGTCCGGTTGCGGTGTCGCGGCGAGCGTGCCCGCCAGCAGGCCATCGAGGGTGTCGGTCAGCAGGTTGGCGGCGAGGTCCGCGAGGCGGGCCGTCAGCACGTCCGTGGTGTCCGCTGGCGAGACGGGCGTCCGCGCGATGTCGAGGATGTCGCCGGTGTCGAGGCCACGATCCATGCGCATCAGCGTGACGCCGGTCTCCGGATCGCCCTGCAGAATCGCCGACGAGATGGGGTTCGCGCCGCGGTAGGCCGGCAGGATCGAGGCATGGAGGTTCACGCAGCCGCGCGTCGGCAGGTCGAGGATCCACTTCCCAAGGATCATGCCGAACGCCGCGACCACGATCAGGGCGGGTTCGGTGCCGACGATCCGGGCGCGAACGTCCGGATCGCGCAAGGTCGGTGTCTGGAGCACGGGAAGGCCGAGGTCGGTGGCGGCGACCTTCACCGGGGGCGGCGCGAGTGCCCGGCCTCGGCCGGCGGGGCGATCCGGCTGAGTCACGACGAGGCGTAGATCGGCAGCATCGGATGCCGCGAGGGCGCGCAAGGCGGGCACGGCGAACTCCGGGGTGCCCATGAAGATGACGGCTGGTGGGTCGGCTGACCTGGCGATGGGACCACTCCTCCCCCGCTGCTGCGACATCCGGTCGGCGGGCGGGTCTGTCGAGTAGGAT
>JBQCJS010000205.1:0-3741 GCA_051952485.1 Thermomicrobiales bacterium
GGCGAGCGAGCGCTTGTTGCGGTTCACCGTCAGGAAATAGGATGCCTCGCCGTCGATGAAGGGCGGTCCCCAGTGGCGGGTGTCGTCGCCCTTGGCGGGGTGCTCCACCTTCACCACGCCCGCCCCGAGGTCGCCCAGCATCATCGCGGCGTAGGGCCCGGTCATCACGCGGGTGAGGTCGAGCACGCGGATGCCATCGAGGGGCATGGGGCGGGCGGCTCCGTCGCTGGCGGGCAGCGGCGCGGGCGAGGTCATCGTGGGAGTCCTTTCGGGGCGGCAGGGCGAATGGGCATGATCCGGAGATCATACCGCCGCCTCCGGGACGTGGCGAGCGGGATACCGGTCGGCACGCGGGCCGACGGCCGAGCCACCGCCACCGCACGCGATGCCGTGACGCGGGGTGGTTATGCCCCGCCTTCGGGGACGAAGACACCATCCACGAGGACGGGGACTCCGTCGAGCGTCACCCGGCCGCCCGCGCGGAGATCGCAGATCAGGTCCTGGTGGATCGCCGAGACATTGGTGCCGCCGCATTCCGGGTAGGACGCGCCGAGCGCCAGGTGGACGCTGCCGCCGAGCTTCTCGTCGAGCAGCGCGTTGCGTGTGGCCGTCGTGATGCCGGTGTTGGTGCCGAACGCGAACTCGCCAATGCGGCGTGCGCCCTCATCGATCTCGAGGAGGCGATGCAGGGCATCGGCGTGATCCGAGGCCTCGGCGTGCGTGACGACGCCGTGGTCGAACGTGAGCCGGATGTCGGACACGAGATGATCCCCGATCAGGAGGGGTTCGGTGAAGCGGATATGCCCGGAGGCGGAGGTCTCGATCGGCGCGGTGAAGACCTCGCCGTCGGGGAGGTTCCGCTTGCCATCGGCGTTGATCCATGTCCTGCCATCCACCCGGAGGGTGAGGTCGGTGCCGGGCGCCTCGATGCGCACGCGCGAGGCCGGCCGGAGACGCGCGATGAGCCGGTCGTTGGTCGCGGCGAGATCCTGCCATGCGGCCACCGGGTCGTTCCGGTCCAGGTAGAGGGTTCGGTAGATGAAGTCCCGGTAGGCATCCAGATCCATGCCGGCGTCGCGGGCGCCGGACGCGGTGGGAACGATGGTGACGACCCAATCGGCGAGGCCTGACGCGGACCGTTCCATCCAGGGCGTCACGAACGCCGCCTTGGCGCGCTGGGCCGCGGCCATGCGAGCGGGGTCGACGCCCTCCATCGGTGTGGGACCCAAGTCGGTGAGCACGCAGATGAGGTGATTGGCTTCGGTGAAGGCGAACCGTTCGAGGGGGGAGATCCAGGCGACCTGGTCATCGTTGCCGTGCAGGAGGGTTGCGCGGGAATAGAGTCCGGGCGTGGGGATGGTGCTGCCGAGGGTCGGGATGACGACGGGGAACCCTCCGCGGGCGAGGACCGCGCGTTCGAGGGCGGCGAGCAGGGGCGCGGCCTCGATGCCGCCGATGATGGCGGCGGTCTCCTTCGGCCCGACCGGCGTGGAGTAGGACGTGATGAGCGTCGCCAGCCGCTCGATGTGCGGGTCGTTCACGGGACATCCTCCTCGCCCCGAGCGGGACGGATCGCGGCCAGTGCTTCACCGGGAGTTCATGCGGAGACCCTTGTGTGATATAGGCTAACACGAATCCCGGGTGATGGAAGAGGCCACGGGGCACGCGCGAGATCCGCCCCCCGGAGAGGATCAGCGCCGTGCTCCCTGTGTCGGTGAACGACTGCGGCTGAATACACTTGTACCCATGTCACAGGACCGGTCATGCCGTTATGCGCATGACCGGTCACATTTGTTTGCAATTTCACAATCCATACTTCATAATGGAAAGCGACAATCGTGGAGGCCCTCCTGTGGCGTCGAGGCCCGGGACACCCCCGATTTCATCCCGATGCAGGGACAGAACGACCCGCGACGACCGTCGATATCGCAGATTCGGCATATCGTCGCACGACCAGCAAGGACCCCCTGCCATGACCTCAACCCCGAACACGGGACGTTGTCGCCTGGCGGCGCCAGCGACGACATCATCCCGGCCCGCACCGGTTCCGCCCTGGCCGGTTCCCCGGAGCACCCGGCGGACACCGGTCCGCTGGCCGCGCCCGTCCGTTCCGACCGCAACCCCGCGCCCGTAGGCGCGTCCGCGAGTCATCGGCGGACCGCATCGACCCGCTGCCCGCGCGGCCCCGAGCGGGGACCGCTGGCACTGCCCGCCCCATCCCGTTTCGACGCCGGGATGGCCGGCTTCGGTTTGGACGTCGAATTCCCTGGCTATCCCGCTTTCCCGTCCTGAAAGGACCCCCAGTTCCCATGATGCACATCATTACCTCCCCCAGCTTTACCGCGTACTCGCAGGAGCGCCTCGGCTCCAAGGTCCCCCGGCGTGTCGAGGAGCCCGAAGACGCCGTCGCCTCCTGGGTGACGCTGCCGGAGACGAAGGACGCGGGCCGCGGCTGGTTCCACGCCTTCTCGTTCGACGGCCTGCGCCGCCTCTTCGGGGCGACGCCGAAGGCCAGCCACAGCTAGGGCGACGTCCTCGCGGCTCGCTCTCCGCTCGTTGCGGTTTCCATGCAGAACGCCCCACCTCCGGACCGGAAGGTGGGGCGTTCTGCGTGGGGCGTCAGGGTTGGGAGACGGTGACCTCCTGCTCGCGGTCGAGGAGGGCGCGCTTGCGCTCCGTCCCCCAGGCGTAACCGGTGAGCGATCCGTCCTTGCCCACGACGCGGTGACAGGGGATGACGACGGCGATCCGGTTGTTCGCGCAGGCCTGGGCAACGGCGCGGACCGCCTTCGGTTCGCCGATCGCGGCCGCGACCTCGCTGTAGGTGGCGGTCTGCCCGGCCGGGATGGTTCGGAGCGCTTGCCAGACACGCTGCTGGAAAGCCGTGCCGCGGATGTCGAGCGGGAGGTCGAAGCTGCGGGCGGGCTCCTCGATCTGGGCGACGACCGCTGACACGATCTGGGCGAAGGCGGCGTCCTCCGGGGCGAACTCGGCGCGGGGGAAGCGATCGCGCAGGCTGCGCTGGAGACGGTCCGGATCGTCGCCAAGCATCACGCTGCAGAGGCCGGTCGGCGTCGCGGCGACGAGGACATGACCGAGCGAGCACGGCGCGACGGTCGCCTGGATGACGGCGCCCGCGCCGCCCGCGCGATAGCGGGTGGGGGTCATGCCGAGGGTCTGGGCGGAGGCTTCGTAGAAGCGGCCATTCGCGGCGTATCCCGCGTCGTAGATCGCGGCGGTGACACTGGGCGCGGCGGTCATGCGGTCGCGGACGCGCTCCGTGCGGTGGGCGTCGGCATAGGCTTTCGGGGTCAGGCCGGTGACATGCTTGAAGACGCGGTGGAAATGGAACGGGCTCATCCCGAACTCGGCGGCGAGCTGCTCCAGGGTGAGGCGGTCCTCGCTGGCCTGGAGCCGGTCGCAGGCGCGGGCGATGGTCTCGGTCTGGCGCTGGGGAAAGCTGGTCTCGTTGTCGGGCGTGCAGCGTTTGCAGGGGCGGAACCCGGCCCGGCGTGCCTCTTCGCGGGTGGTGACGAAGGAGACGTTCTCCCGGTTCGGGCGGCGGGCGGGGCAGGTGGGGCGGCAGTAGATGCCGGTGGTATGGACGCAGGTGAAGAACGCGCCATCGGCTTGCGGGTCGTGGTCGAGGACGGCCTGCCAGCGGGCATCGTCGGTGGCGTAGGTGATGGGTGCGGTGCTGGCTGGCGCGTCGAGGGTGGTCGGGAGGCTCATGATGGCGTC
>JBQCJS010000206.1:0-3334 GCA_051952485.1 Thermomicrobiales bacterium
CGCTTCCAGGCGATCCTGCCGTTGCGCGGCAAGATCCTCAACGTCGAGAAGTCGCGCCTGGACAAGATGCTCCAGAACAACGAGATCCGCACCATCGTGACGGCGCTGGGCACCTCGATCGGCGACCAGTTCGATGCCGAGAAGCTGCGCTACCATCGGATCGTCATCATGACGGACGCCGATGTGGACGGCGCCCACATCCGCACGCTGCTGCTGACCTTCTTCTACCGTCACCTCGGCCAGCTGATCGAGGACGGCCGGATCTACATCGCCCAGCCGCCCCTCTACCGTATCCTCAAGGGCAAGGAGGAGACCTGGGTCTACTCCGATGCCGAGCTCGATGCAAAGCTGAAGGAGATGGGCGATGCCCGAGTCGATGTCCAGCGCTACAAGGGTCTCGGTGAGATGAACCCGGGCCAGCTGTGGGAAACCACGATGGACCCGGCCAACCGGACCCTGATGCAGGTGACGATCGAGGACGCGATGGACGCGGACGAGACCTTCGACATGCTGATGGGCAGTGCCGTCCCGCCGCGCAAGAAGTTCATCCAGACCCACGCCCGCGACGTGCAGAACCTCGACGTCTAGGCCCGTTTCCCTCCCGGCGACCCGTCACGCATGGGCCGCCGGGAGCCAGTCGTTCACCGTGCGTTCGGGCGACCGCACCCCGGACCGGCGAGTTCCCGCGAGAGGCAGTTCCCGATGGCTGACACGAAGAGGCGCATTGCCGTCGATGCGATGGGCGGCGACCATGGTCCGTCCGTGGTCGTCCCGGGCGCGGTGGCCGGGGCACGAGAGCAGCACATCGACCTGACCCTCGTTGGCGTCCCCGCCGACATCGAGGCCGCCCTGAAGGGGGTCGATCGCAAGGATGTCGACATCGCGATCGTCGAGGCGACCGAGACGATCGGCATGGACGAGCATCCTGCGCAGGCAGTGCGTCGAAAGCGCAGGAACAGCATCAACCTCGCCATCCAGGAGGTCGCCGAAGGGCGCGCCGCCGGGATGGTCTCCGCCGGCAACAGCGGCGCCGTGATGGCAGCGGCCCTGATGCTCGTCGGCCGCATTCCCGGGATCGAGCGGCCCGCCATCGCGACGTACGTGCCGACGGCGAAGGCGCGCTCCCTCATCCTCGACCTCGGCGCGGTGACCGATCCGAAGCCATCCAACATGGTCCAGTTCGCCCGCATGGGCCAGGTCTATGCCGAACGCGTCCTGGAGCTCTCCCACCCGACTGTCGGCCTCCTGAGCAACGGCGAGGAACCCACGAAGGGAAACCAGCTGGTGCAGCAGGTCTATCCGATGCTGGCCGCCGCCGAGGACATCAACTTCATCGGCAACGTCGAGGGCAAGGATGTCGCGATGGGCGCCGTGGATATCGTGGTGACCGACGGGTTCACCGGGAACGTCCTGCTCAAGACCGCCGAAGGCGTCATCACCATGCTCACGGACACGCTGCGGCGGGAGTTCACGGCGACCCTCCCCCGGAAGCTCGCCGCGCTGGTGCTCCGCCCCGCCTTCCGCTCCATGCGCAACTCCCTCGACTACTCCGTGATCGGCGGAGCCCCCCTCCTCGGCGTCAATGGCGTCGTGATCATCTCGCATGGGCGATCGAACGAACTGGCGATCGCGAATGCCATCGGCGTCGCCGTCCGCTCCGACGATCACGACCTGGCCGGCGGTATCCGCGAGCGGATTTCGCTGTCCACCGCGACTCCTTCCACCCCCGCCACGCCGGAAGCCCCGGTGGCCGCTCCCGGCGCCTGATCACCGCAACGAGTCACTTCCTCCTCGGCAAACACCCCACCCACCTGCTATGGTCCCGGCAGGGACACACAATCTGGATGTCACGGCAGGGAAGCACCACGAGCATTGTGGGCGCATCGCCGGCCTCCGGCACGGTGCGCGCTTTCGTGTGATGACCTGCCACACGCCACGGTGGAGGCGGGAGCATGCGCATCGCGACGTGCGGGAAGGATGGTCGTTCGTATCGGCGCAGGCGTCGGGGCGAGAAGGGAGCGGGACTGCCGGGAACCGGGATCTCCCTGCTGCTCGGTGTCCTGCTGCTGGTCGCAGCCACTCCCCTGACCATGCTCGCGCCGGTCAATGACGCCGATGCGGCGCCGGCAGCAGAGACGGACGGCGCGACCGACCTTCGCGGGCAGGCCAGCCGCGGATACCGGGTCTTCGCCACGCGCGAGGGACTGGTTGGCGGCTATACCTCCAACGGGCACCTCATCACTCCCTGGGATTACTTCGTCTCGCTGCCCGCCTGCACGAGCATGAGTTGCCCCGGCGCCTCCCCAGGTCGCTCCGGCTTCACCAACTGCGGATCGCTCTGTTACGTCAAGGTCACCAACCCCGCGACCGGTGCCTGCCGAACCGAACCGGTGATCGAAGTCGGGCCGTGGTTCACGGTCGATGACTGGTGGAATCCCGCCGACGTCCGCTTCCTGAACAAGTTGCCGTCCAACCGCCAGATCCTGCCCCAGGGATACCCCGGGGCACAGGCGGCGTGGGAGGGCAAGAACGTCGGGTACGGCTGGGGATCGAACGGAATCGGTGGCAGCGACTACTACAGCAGCGTGGGCAACCAGGCCGCGATCGACCTTGCCGATGGCACCTACTGGTCGCTCGGCATCGGCGGTGTGGTCGGCAACTGGGTCGACGTCGAGATGCTGTGGCAGACGGGAGAGAGCCCATCTGCTGCCGCCGCGTCCTGCGGCCATCAGCTGGGCAAGGGCGGCGGCGCCATCCCGAAGTGGACGCCCACGCCGACCACCCCGACGCCCACCATTCCGCTGATTACATGGGGCACCGCACGGGTGACGGGCACCGGCGGCTCGGGCCTCAATTGCCGCACCGCTCCGAGCGGTTCCGGCACCGTGATCGCCGTCCTCGCCGAGGGTGCGACGGTCACCCTTCGCGGACCGGCCGTCAGCGGCTGGTATCCGGTGATCTGCGCCGGCCAGGCGGGGTATGCGTCCGCCAGCTACCTCACGACGACCACGACACCAACACCGACGATCACGCCGACCCGGACGACCACGGCGACTGCCTCCCCCACGGTGACCGGGACGCCCACCAGCACCGCGACCGTCTCCCCGACCGCAACCGGAACCGCAACCGGCACGCCGACATCGACGACGACCACCACCCCCGCGTCCCTTACCCCGTCGCCAACGGGCACCACAACCGCCACGGAAACGACGACGGTGGTCCCCACCACCGAAACGCCTTCTCCCACCGCCTCGACGACCGCAACCGCGACGGGCACACCGACACCGACCGCGCCGTCATCGAGCCCTACCGCCACCATCCGCCCGACCGTCAC
>JBQCJS010000207.1:0-2922 GCA_051952485.1 Thermomicrobiales bacterium
CTGCTCGAAAGCCGGACAGGTGGCCTTCATGAAGATGACCGCGCTGGAGCTGGCGAAGCACAAGATCCGCGTCAATGCCGTCTGCCCCGGCTGGATCGACACCAACATCGAGGAGAACACCGTCCACCGCAACCGCGAGGGCATCCGCCTGCCGGTCGAGTTTCCCCAGGGCGTGCATGTGCTGGAGGGCCATCCCGGCTCAGCCGACCAGGTCGCCCGCGTAATGGCGTTCCTGCTCTCCGATGCCGCCGACCACATCAGCGGCACCGAGATGTGGGTCGATGGCGCGGAAAGCCTCCTCGTCGGCTGACCTCCGCCCGCTCGATGCTGACTCGGCTGACTCGAAGGAACGAACTCCCATGACCACCATTCCCGCTACACCACCGTCGTCCGGCCAGTTCGCCGGCAAGGTCGCCATCGTCACGGGCGCCGGGTCCGGCATCGGCAAGGCGGCCGCGCTGGACCTCGGACGCCAGGGCGCCAGGGTCGGCGTCCTTTCCCGCAATGCCGCCGACGTCCAGGCAACCGTCGACCAGATCGTGGAGGCGGGCGGCGAGGCCATCCCCCTCGTCGCCGATGTCACCAGCCAGCAGGCGCTGGAAGAGGCCGTCGCGACCGTCGAGCGGACCTGGGGCCGCCTCGATTCGCTCGTGGTGAACGCCGGGGCGAACGGTCAGTTCGCGCCCGTGGATGACCTCACGCTGGAGGAGTGGAACCGCACGCTCGACACCAACCTGACGAGCACGTTCCTCACCACCCGCGCCGCCGTGCCGCTGATGCGGAAGACCGGCGGCGCCATCGTCGTGATATCGTCCGTGAATGGCAACCGGAACTTCGCCTATGCCGGCGCGGTCGCCTATTCCACGTCGAAGGCGGCGCAGGTGGCCTTCACCAAGATGGTCGCGCTGGAACTGGCGAAGGACCGCATCCGGGTCAACGTGGTCTGCCCGGGGGCGATCGAGACGCCCATCAATGGCAAGACCATGCGCCGGAACACGGAGACGATCGGCGTGAAGGTCCACTTCCCCGACGGCGTCCACATGTACGACGGCGAGCCTGGCACCGCGGACCAGGTGGCGGAACTGATCTCCTTCCTGCTCTCGGACGCGGCGGATCACGTCAGCGGCACCGAGGTCTACATCGACGCCGCGGAGAGCCTGCTGGTCGGCTGAACTGGCTCCTGGAACGGGACCTGCGGGAGAGAAGGGGTGGCCAAACGGTCACCCTTTTTCCGCATCCGCTCCCATCCGGGGGCCGATCGGCCTCCCCCAGCCCAAATCCTGTGACAGAAAGAGCGTACGTACATCTTGTACATGCGAGGCCCACTTCGGGACAATTCGTGCAGCGCCAGACGCGGCGTCCAGGCACATTCGGGACCCCGGCGGAGGATGGACCGGCGGGGAGGGCTGACCCGGTTGCTGCCTGCCGCTCCGGCATCGGCATTCGCACGACGACGCATCTCTCACCGGATGCATAACCCCGGTTCACCTCGCGCAGGCGAGGCACGCCCGAAACGAGCGTGATGGACCGGTGGGGAGGGAAGGCATGAGAAACTCCCGTACGCGCCGCCGTTGGCAGCACGTTTTCGGGCTGGTAATGATCCTGGCACTGGGCATCGCCCCGGTGCTGCATCCGGTGGGCGTCTTCGCGGACGCCGGCAACGGGACACCGGAACCGATCGTCACCCCGACTCCAACCACGACGCCGGTCCAGTACCGGATGACCCTGGCGGACCTCAACCTCCGCACGTCGCCGGACGATGCCGCCGATGTGATCACGGTCGTCCCCCAGGACACTATCGTCGTCTTCCTCGGCGGAGTCAGCGGCTCCTACGCCGAGATCAAGTACAACGATGTCTCCGGCTGGGTCCTCGCGGAGTACCTGCTCGAAGGCGTCGACGGCTCCGGCGCGGGCACCCCGACGCCCGGCGCCACCGCGACGGCCACGGCCACGACCGCCCCGGTCGAGTACCGGACGACGCTGGCCGAACTGAACCTGCGCACCTCCCCGGATGCCAACGCCGATATCCTGGCGGTGATCCCGCAGGGCTCGGTCGTGACTTGGCTGAATCAGGTGAACGGCATCTACGCCCAGGTCGCCTACAACGATGCGACGGGCTGGGTGGTCGCCGAGTACCTCTCCGACACCGCAGCTACGGCCACGGTGACGGCGACGTCCACGGCGGTCAGCACCGAGACACCCGCGACGACCGAGACGGCGACGAGCACCGTGGAGCCCACCGGGACCACGACCCCGGAAACCGTCACCCCGACCGAGACGCCAGCGATCACGGAGACGGTCGTCACCGATCCGGAGCGCGTGCTCACGGAGAGCGTCAACCTCCGCTCCCAGCCGAACTCCAGCGCCGAGATCATCACCGTGCTCGACAAGGGCATCACGGTGACCCTCACCGGGCGCACCAGCGGCCTCTATTCGGAGATCACCGCCGGCAGCAGCACGGGCTGGGTGGCAACGCAGTATCTTGCGGAGCCTGGTTCCGTGACCCCGACCGCCACCGCCGCCACCGCGACGGGGACCGTCGCTCCGACGGGCACGGCCACCGCCACGACCCCGGCGGCGACCGAGACGCCCGCGACGACCACACCGACCTCCACTGCCGCGCCCACGGCCGGACCGACCGAGGCCCCGACGATTCCGCCGGGCAACTCGCTCATCATCTGGCCGGTCCAGGGCGGCGAGTGGGAGATCTCGCAGGGCTATCATGGGTCGAGCCACCAGAACAACTCGAGCCTCTGGCAGTACGCGGACTCCTTCGACATCGTGCGCACGGATGGCAACACCGCCGGCCAGCCGGTCTACTCGCCGGTGAACGGCACCATCCGCTGGTTCGACCCGAGCACGGGCGGCATCTCGATCGACATGGGCGATGGCTACGCCTTCGCGCTCTTCCACATGGAAGTC
>JBQCJS010000208.1:0-8393 GCA_051952485.1 Thermomicrobiales bacterium
GACGACGGGATCGTCGCCATCGGGTCCGGCGCACCCTACGCCACCGCCGCCGCCAAGGCCCTCCTGCGGAATACCGAGCTGACCGCCGAGGAGATCGTCCTCCGCTCGATGGCGATCACCGCCGAGATCTGCATCTTCACGAACGACCATTTCACCGTCCAGGTGGTGCGTGCGGGCGCCGACGAGGCCGACGAAGCCATCGAGGTCGAGGGATCGCAGACGCCCAGCGAGGCGCCGAAGCCCGGTCCGTTCGGGGAAGGAGTCGAGGCATGATCGCCGATACCGCTCGCCGTTCGACCGGCAAGGACAAGCCGCTACGCGTACCCGGTGAGGACGCGGTCGAGGAACGCCCTGCCGACAGCCTCACCCCGCGCGAGATCGTGGAGGAACTGAATCGCTACATCATCGGCCAGCACGATGCGAAGCGGGCCGTGGCAGTGGCCCTCCGCAACCGCTACCGACGGCAGCAGCTTCCCGATGAGCTCCGGCGCGAGGTGCAGCCGAAGAACATCCTGATGATCGGGTCCACCGGCGTCGGCAAGACGGAGATCGCCCGGCGTGTGGCGCGGATCGTCGATGCGCCGTTCATCAAGGTCGAGGCCACGAAGTTCACCGAGGTCGGCTATGTTGGCCGCGACGTGGAGTCGATCGTTCGCGACCTGGTCGAGATCGCAATCACGATGATCCACAGCCAGCGGCTCGATCTCGTGCGCGAGGAGGCGCGGCTGGCCGCCGTCGAGCGGCTGGCGGAGATCATGTCGGAGCAGGCGATCGCCCAGCGGCCGCCACGTAGCTCGCACCGCCGCGAGGAAACGCCGGCATCCGAGCAGGACGCCGAGGCGATTGCCCAGCGCGAGGCGCAGATGTTCGAGCGTCGCCGCCGTCGCGAGCAGAAGCGGCTCATGGACCTGCTCAACACCGAGCAGATCGACGATGAGACCGTCGAGATCGAGCTGGACGAGGGAATCAATTACGACGACCCCTCCGGATACGACTACGCGTCGAGCGCTCCGTACGACGAGATGCAGGAGTCGATCTACGACATGCTCGACAGCCTGATCCCGCGTCGCCGGCTGCGGCGGCGGGTATCGGTGCGGGAGGCGCGGCGCATCCTGGCCCAGCAGGAGGCGATGCGGCTGGTCGACTTCGACCAGGTGGTGGAGACGGCCATCCAGCGGGTGGAAGACGCGGCAGTGGTCTTCATCGACGAGATCGACAAGACCATCTCTGGCGACGGCGATTCCGGCCCGGACATCTCCGGCGAGGGCGTGCAGCGGGATCTGCTGCCGATCGTCGAGGGATCGGCAGTGATGACGCGGTACGGCCCGATCCATACCGATCACATCCTCTTCATCGCGGCGGGTTCGTTCTCGAAGGCACGGCCCTCCGATCTGATCCCGGAGCTGCAGGGGCGCTTCCCCATCCGGGTGGAGCTCCAGTCCCTGAGCGAGGACGATCTCTACGCGATCCTGACCGAGCCGCAGAACGCCCTGACCAAGCAGTACGAGGCGTTGCTCGGCACCGAGGGGTTCGGCCTCCGGTTCAGCGAGGATGGCTTGCGTGAGGTCGCGCGGCTGGCGAACCAGGTCAACCAGCGGAGCGAGGACATCGGCGCCCGGCGGTTGCAGACGATCCTGGAACGGGTGATCGAGGAGCTGTCGTTCGACGCGCCAGACCGCGCCGGCGAGAGTGTCGAGATCGGCAAGGACTTCGTCCTCGAACGCATCGGCGAGGTCGTGGACGACGAGGAGCTCAGCAACTTCATCCTGTGACAACGATCCGGGTATGTGTTTCCGGGATCATGCCCGGATGCAGGCGGCCCGCGTGGGCAGTTCGCGGAGAGGGTGGGCGGAAACGTGTCGGAACGGAAGGTGATCGCGGTCGACCTCGGCGGGACCCGGATTCGCGTGGCGCTGGTGACGGAGGGCGGGGAACTCGTCCATCGGGTCGATGACCTGGCGCATACCGAGGAGGGGCCGCGCAAGGTCACGGAGCGGATGGCGGGGCTCATCCAGCGCCTCGCGGCGGAGACCGGGATCGATGGCGACATCCCCGTGGGTATCGGGTCGCCCGGGCCGCTGAATCCGCGCACCGGCACCGTGCTCTACACCCCGAACCTGCCCGGCTGGCGCGACGTGCCGCTGGTCGATTGGCTCACCCAGCTCACCGGCCGCCGGGTCGCGCTGCAGAACGACGGGAACTGCGGCACCCTGGGCGAGATGCAGTTCGGCAGCGCGAAGGGCGTCCGGGACCTGGTCTACCTCGCGCTGGGAACGGGCGTCGGCGGCGGCATCGTCAGCGGCGGCAGGCTGGTGGACGGCGTGCGTGGGCTCGGTGCGGAGGTCGGCCACTTCGTGGTGGCCCTCGACGGGCCCCGGTGCTCGTGCGGCAGCGTGGGCTGTCTCGAGTCGTTCACTGCCGGCTGGGCGATCAAGCGGGAGGCGGAGGCCGTCTGCACCACCCGCGATGGCGACTTCATGGTGAAGCTGGCGGATGGCAAGGGTCTGCACGCCGGGATCGTCGCCGAGGCCGCCCGCCAGGGCGATCCGGCGGCGGCCATGATCCTCGATCGGGCGGCGCGCGCGCTCGGCGCGTCGATGGGGGCGTTCGTGAATCTCACGAACCCGAGCATGATCGTCTTCGGTGGCGGCCTGATCGCGATCAAGGATGTGCTGATCGAGCCGGCGAAGCGCTACATGGCGCAACACTGCTTCGCCGACTTCCGCGACGATGTGACCGTCACCTACTCGTCGCTCGGCCACGACACCGGCGTCTACGGGGCGGCGGCGCTGGCCCTGATCGAGTTCCCCTCGTAGGTGCTTTCTGCGCGTTCTCGTTGCCCGATACCCCGGATCGTGGACACACGCGATCCGGGGTGTGTCGTCGTCGGGTCCGGAGGGGGTTCCGCGCCATTCGCCCGCGTGCCATACTGCGCCGAACGACGGGCATTCTGGCGGAAAGGAACAGGGATATGGCACAGCATCCGGCGTACATCTGGTGGAAGGGCGAGCGCATGCGGTGGGAAGACGCCACCGTGCATGTGACCGACATCGCCTGGTCGGCGGTCGGGGCCGTCTTCGAGGGCATTCGCGCCTATGCGAACGACGAGACTGGCCAGCTCTTCGTCTTCCGGCTGCCCGAGCACCTGAAGCGGCTCGACGCCTCCGCGCGGATGGTGCGCCTGCCGATCGAGCAGACTCCCGCGGACATCACCGAAATCATCGACGATCTGCTGGTTGTCAACGAGGTCCGCGAGGATACCTACATCCGCCCGCTGGTCTATCACGGCGACGCCGAAGGCAAGCGCAACTCGCTCGCCGACCTGCGCGGCACGATGCTGGTCAACACGCATCCAATGCCCAGCCATCTCGGGACGGGCTACGTCCAGCATGGCAGGGTCAGTTCCTGGCAGCGCATCTCCGATGTGGTGATGCCGCCGCGCATCAAGAACATCTCCAACTACCGCAACGGCCAGCTCGCCTCCTACGAGGTGAAGCAGGACGGTTACGATGTGGCGCTCCTGCTGAACGCCCAGGGCAAGGTCGCGGAGGCGCCGGGCGCCTGCGTGATGCTCATCCGCGATGGCAAGCTGATCACGCCGGACGTAACGCAGGGCATCCTCGAGAGTGTGACGCGGGACGCCCTGCTGACGCTGGCACGTGAGGAGCTGGGGCTGGAGGTCGTCGAGCGGGCGGTCGATCGCACCGAGTTCTACGTGGCCGACGAGGCGTTCACCTGCGGGACGGCAGCGGAGATCACGCCGCTGGTCTCGCTCGACCGCTACCCGATCGGCGATGGCAAGGTGGCCGGTCCGATCACCGCGAAGCTGGAATCGCTCTTCATCGACGCCCTGCGTGGTCGCGAATCGCGCTACGCGCATTGGCGGCATGAGGTGCCGGTCGCGGTGCCAGCGGCGGACTGAGCGTCGTCACGCACAGCAGGACACAGCGAACGGGGCGGACGTGCTGCACGTCCGCCCCGTTTCGTGCGTCATTCGGCTGGCGCTGTCCCGCTTTCGGACTCGTCGTCCCGATCGAATACGACGCCGTAGGGCCTGCTGGCGTAGTCGTAGAGGTAATCGGCGAATGCCTTCTGCTCGGGCGTGCGGAAGCCGCGCTCGGCCTCCTTCACCTCGGAGAACTGGATCATGAAGGTCACGTCACCATTGCGGTAGTGCACGTAGAGGCTCCAGCGCTCGTCGCGCTCCAGCAACGCGAAGTCGCTCGCGAAGCGGTCGCGCATCTCCCGGAGGTGGGCGTAGCAGTGCTCCAGGTTGTCGACCACGAACCCCAGGTGGTGGATCGACGAGGGGCGCCCGGTCGAGAGCGGCGCATCCTTGCCCGCGTCGAAGAGGAAGATCGCGGTCGGGCCGGTCGCCATGACGGTCAGGTGGGGATCGTCCCGCATCACCTGCATCCCGACGACATCGCGGAAGAAGCCCTTCGCGCCGGGACGGTCGGCGACGGTGATGGCGAGGTGATCGAAGCCGATCGTCTTCCAGGGGCCGGGTGTCCCGGCGATGGGCGTCGCGTGCGTGACGATGTCGGCCGTGCCGTAGGTGTCGACGATGTCGCCCACGAAGTTGTCGGCGAAGATCTCGATTCCATCCGGCGTCTGAAATGTGAGGCGATGGCCTGCCGTATACTCAGCGGGCAGGCCCTGATGGAACGCCTCGTGCACAATCGAGCCGCGACGCGCGCTGGCCGGATACGCGTGGCCAGCAAGCAGGAATCGCAGATCGACGGATTCGTCCGGGCGTGAAACTGGCATGGTGGTTCTCGAACTTCCTTGGCTTGTGCCGTGAACGGTGCGAATCGCAGGGACCCGCGACAGCATTCCCCGCCCCGGCTCGCCGGTGCAGGGTCACCAGGATGGTACTTCGGATTGCGGGCCACGGTCCGACGACAGAGGAGCGATCTGCACGCCATGAACCTCGATTCTCCGACCACACCCGAAGCGCATCCCGGTTCGCGCCGGTTCCGGCCGGCATTCACTCACCTCCGCCTGCTCGTCACCGCCTCCATGCTCGTGCTGGCCATCGGTGCGGGCATCGGCATCGACCGCTACCTGATCGTCGGATCGCAGGCGGGCCAGCAGACCGAGACATTCCAGGACGCCGACAAGGACCAGGTGCTCGACCAGGTCTACCAGCTGATCCGCCAGAACTACGTCCTCTCCGACGACATCACCGACGACCAGCTGGTCTACGGCGCCGCGACCGGCATGGTGGACGCGCTGGGCGACACCGGCCACTCCACCTTCCTCGATCCGGCCCAGGCCGAGCAGTTCGAGCAGCAGACGAAGGGCGAACTGGTCGGCATCGGCATCCAGGTCGATACCACTGGCGAGCTGCCGGTGGTGATCGCGCCCATTCACGATTCACCGGCCGAGAAGGCCGGAATCAAGCCGGGAGATACGATCCTCGAGATCGACGGCAAGTCGCTCGAAGGAATGGACCCGGCGGACGCCACCGACCTCCTGCGTGGTGAGGAGGGCACGAAGGTCACGCTCAAGCTCCAGCACGAGGGCGAGAGCGACACCTACGAAGTGACAATCACCCGCGCCACCATCACGATCGATCCGGTCAGCTGGGCAATGCTCCCGAACGATGTCGCCTGGGTCTCCCTCACGCAGTTCACGAGCGGCGCCACGGAGAAGTTGCAGGCCGCGTTGCGCGAGGCGAAGGCCGCCGGGGCGAAGGGCGTGATCCTCGACTTGCGCAACAATCCGGGCGGTCTCGTCTTCGAGGCGATCGGCGTGGCGTCCCAGTTCCTGCCGGCGAACACCCCGCTGTTCCAGCAGAAGGACCGCGACGGCAACACGAAGACCACCAAGAGCGTGGGTAGCAACGGCGAGTGGCAGGAGGGACCGCTGGTGGTCCTGATCAACGAGGGATCGGCATCGTCCTCCGAACTCGTCTCCTCTGCGATCCAGGATGCGAAGCGCGGCGTACTTCTCGGTGAGACGACGTTTGGCACGGGAACGGTGCTGCAGCCGTTCCAGGTCAGCGATGGATCGGTCGCCCTGCTTGGCGTGCAGCTCTGGCTGACGGCGAACGGGAACGACATCTACAAGAAGGGCGTCGAGCCGGACGTGAAGATCAGCAACGAGACGGGCGTCTACGATTCGGTGCCGACGGACTTCGAGGACAATACCGTGTCGTCCGACCAGTTCACCAAGCTGGAGGATAACCAGTTGGTCTCGGCGCATGAGGACATGCTGAAGCTCATCGATGGCGAGCCGATTGCGACACCGGTATCGAACTAGCGCCGATGGCGGGTGCCGGGGAGCGCCAATTGCCCCGGCACTCGCCATGACGTATGGTTTCCTCCGAGAAACGGACAGCACGCGGGCGTGATCGACGGCGGACCCCGCATCGATTCGCCACATGAGAGGTGAGTGAACGTGGAGCCAGGAAGGGCGATTGCATGATCTCGGTCGAGTCCTGGCCGCCCGCAGCGGTCCGCGCATGGACACTCGCGCAACGCTTCCAGAAGTTCATCGTCGTCGGAGCGGTCGGGCTCGGGGTCAACCAGGGATTCCTGTCCGTGCTGCACGGTGGGTTCTCGTGGAACGTCGAGGTCGCGTCGGCGGTCGCGGTCATGGTGTCCATGGTCGTGACGTTCTTCCTGAACGAGATGTGGACGTGGCACGATCGGGGCTCGGGCAGGGTGATCAACCGCGCGCTGAGCTACGTCCCGATCAACTTCGGCGGCCTGATCATCAACACCGGGCTGCTGTACGTGCTCGTTCACGAGTTCGGCATGCACTACCTGGTGGCGAACCTGATCGGCGCCGGTGTCGCGGCGGTGTGGAACTTCGCGCTGAACAACATGATCACCTGGCGGGCCTGATCGGCTCGATGCGGGCCATGCCGGGTTGCACATGCCTTTCACCCCCGGGTGGAAGGCATGTGTTATACAAGATGCGTTTGGTCATGGCGCGGGTACGAGCCATGCGGTAGGTTCTCGCGGAGAACGACGAGCGATCCCCAGGCGACCGATCCCGGCGTCGCCTCGATGCAGCCCAGGAAGGAACCGGCTTACATGCAGAACGGACAGAGCCCGAACGGCGTCACGACGGCAACGCTGTCGCGGGATGAGGACGGCCCCCACAATCGCACCATCATCATGGGTGCCGGTCCGGCGGGCCTCTGCTCGGCCTACGTGCTGAGCAAGGCCGGGGCTCCCGCGCTGGTCGTGGAGTCGGCTCCGTTCGTCGGCGGCCTCGCCCGCACCATCCGGCGCGACACCGAGTTCGGTGAGTTCAAGTTCGACATCGGCGGCCACCGCTGGTTCACGAAGAACGACGAGCTCAACAACCTGTTCAAGGAGGTCGTCGACGACGAGCTGCTCTGGGTGAACCGCCTGAGCCGGATCTACAGCTTCGACGGCAAGTGGATCGACTATCCGCTGAAGATGGGGAGCGCGCTGAAGGCGGTCGGGCCTGTCACCGCCGCCAAGGCGGTCGCCGACTATGGGCGCTCGCAGGCGGAGCAGAAGATCAGCCCGCACGAGATCAAGTCGATGCGGGATGCCTACGTGCTCCAGTATGGCGAAACCCTCTACAAGCTCTTCTTCGAGACCTACTCGGAGAAGGTGTGGGGGATGCCGTGCGAGAAGCTCAGTGCCGACTGGGTGAGCCAGCGCACCAAGGGCATGTCGCTGATGACCGCCGTGAAGGACGCCGTCATCCCGTCCAAGGGAGCGGTGGTCAGCCTGATCGACGAGTTCATGTACCCGCGTGACGGCTTCGGCCGCTTCTCGGAGCGCATGGCCGATGCGATCGAGGCCAGCGGCAACGAGATCCGGCTCAAGACGCCGGTCGAGAAGATCCTGCTCGATGGCAACCGCGTGACCGGGATCCGGGTCCGCACCGAGAAGGGCTCCGAGGTCATCGAGGGCGACAACTTCATCTCCTCGATCCCGCTGACCGTCCTCTGCAAGATCACCGATCCCCCGGCTCCGGACGACGTGATCGCCGCCGCCGACTCGCTGACCTTCCGCGACATCATCACGGTCAACGTGATGTTCAGGAAGCGGCAGATTTCGGTCGATACCTGGGTCTACGTCCACGACAAGAACATCCTGTTCGGGCGCTTCCACGAGCCGAAGAACTGGAGCCCGGCCATGGTGCCGAACGACGAGTTCACATCGCTCGTCGTGGAGTACTTCTGCACCAAGGGCGATCACATCTGGCAGATGTCCGACGAGCAGCTGGTCAACCAGACCGTGAAGCACCTGGTCGAGGACATGCACCTGGTCGAGCCGGACGAAGTGATCGGCGGCTTCACGGTGCGCGCCACCAAGGCCTATCCGACCTATGACCTCGATTACAAGGCGCCGCTCAGCAAGATGAAAGCGTACATCCAGGGTATCGAGAACCTCCAGTAC
>JBQCJS010000209.1:0-3213 GCA_051952485.1 Thermomicrobiales bacterium
GACCATCGGCTGACGGACCGCACGAACCGGCGGGCCTCCCGCTGCCATGCCTGCGTGACGTTGGCGACCGCCGCGTGTGCCTCCCGATTGGCCGCGACGCGCCGTCATCCGATGGTCACATGCGGCCGATGCAGGGATAATCCGGCATCCGACCCGACTCGTGACCATCCGGAGGACCACCCGATGCACCCATCACCTATCACGCCACCGACGACAGCCGCTGCCCCGCTCACCATCCGCGATGTGGCAGTGCCGGGCCAACCGGATCGCGTGGATGTCGTTGTCCGTGACGGGATCATCGCGGCGCTCAGTCCGGGCGCCGGGGCTGAGGGGACCGAGGGCAACGCCGACGGCGAGATCGTGGATGGCCGGGGGCAGGTCCTCTTCCCCGGCCTCATCGACGCCCACACGCACATGGAGAAGACGCTCGCCGGCCTGCCCTGGCACCGCAACGAGCACGGCCCGCTCCTGATCGACATGATCGAGAACGAACGCCGCGTCCGTCGGGAGGAACGGATCGACTTCCACCGCCAGACCGGCATCCACGCGCGGATGGCGATCGCGGTCGGCACGACGCACATCCGCACGCACACCGACATCGACACCGAGATCGGGCTCCGTGCCCTGGAGGGCATCCTCCAGACACGGGAGGACTTCCGCGGTGCGCTGGACATCCAGATCGTCGCCTTCCCGCAGAGCGGGATGCTCATCCGGCCCGGCACGGTCGAACTGCTGGACGAGGCACTGGCAATGGGCGCGGACGTGATGGGCGGCCTCGATCCCTGCTCGATGGATCGCGATCCGAAGGGGCACCTGGACACCATCTTCGGCCTGGCGACGAAGTACGGCGTCGACCTCGACATTCACGACCACCAGCCGGGCGAACTGGGGGCCTTCTCGATCGATCTCATCCTGGACCGCGTGGAGGCGCTGGGCTATCAGGGCCGGGTCGTGATCAGCCACGCCTTCGCGCTCGGCAGCGTGGACGAGGATCGCTGGCATGGACTCGTGGACCGCATCGTCCGCAACGACGTGGCGGTGATGAGTCACGGTCCCGGCGGTCACCGGCCCGCGCCGAACCTCAAGAAGCTCCGCGCCGCCGGGGTCCGCCTCTGCACGGGCAACGACGGCATCCAGGACGCCTGGAACCCCCTCCAGCGCCCGGACATGCTCGAACGCGCCTACATCATGGCCTACCGCAACAACCTGCGCCGCGACGACGACATCGAGGATGTGCTGCACACGATCACCTACGACAACGCGGAGGTCGTTGGCGCGCGGAACTACGGCCTCGCGGTCGGGAACGCCGCCGACCTCGTGCTGGTCCCGGGCGAGAACCACGTCGAGGCGATGGTCGCGCGACGGCCACGCTCGCTGGTGACGAAGGCGGGGCGCGTCACCGCGCGCGACGGGGAATGCCTCGCCTGACCGGCGCTACGATCCGGCGACGAGCGTCCAGGGCCGGATCTCCGTGGTCGCGAAGACACCCTCGATCGTGAACGGATCGTCGGCCATCAGCCGCTGGACCTCCGCCTCGTCTTCCGCTTCGAACACGATCAGGCCGCCGCGCTCATCGGCGAAGGGTCCTGCCATCAGCAACGAGCCGTCGTCGACGAGTCGGTTGAGGTAGGCGCGATGCTCCGCGCGGTGCTGCATCCGCTTCTCCGCGCTGCTGAACGTGGTCAGGACGAGAAACCGGGCCATGAGTGGTCCTCCTGGGGAATGGTGCTGGTCGATGTGCGCATCATACCCGCGAACGCGACGGGCGCCAGGCGGTGGAGATCGTCTGGCGCCCGTTCCGTGTCGGGTGACACGCATCACGACAGCCGGCGGGCCTGCCATGCGACTCCGGCCATCGCGAGGACGAACGCCGCGCCGAGCATCAGCAGCACTGTGGCCAGCGATGATCCCCCACCAACCCCCGTATTTGGCAACGCAGCGATGGGAGCTGGTGTCCTCGTCGACAGGGATACCGGGGTCACCGTCTCCACGGCCCCGGTGACGGTGAGTGTCGGAGTCCGTGCGGCGACCTCCAGGACGACGTCGATCGTCTCCACCTCGTTGGCGACGATCCGGATGCCGCCCGCCCGCTCCTCATAGGGCGCCGTGTGCGTGATCCAGACGTTGTAGTCGCCCGGCTCCAGACCGCCGAACCCCACGGGCACGGACGGCGAACCGCCGCCGAACTGGATGTCCCCGACCACCTGGCACGTGTCCTCGACGCAGACGCGCGTGCTGCCCGGAACATTGCCCCCATCGGCGGTGGTCAGCATGAAGACCACACCGCCGAGGCCATCCGGCGTTGCCGTCACGGTGACCGTCGGTCCGGCCGTTCCGGTGGGCAAGACCGCGCCGGTCGGCGTGGACGTCGCCACCGGAGGTTCGGTCGGCGCCTCCGTCGGGACATCGGTTGCCGACTCCGTTGGCGCAACGGGAGGCAGCGTCGGCAACTCCATCGGCGGCGCGACCGTCGGGGACGGCACGGGCTCCGCCATGACCGCCCCCGATCCCATCAAGCCCATCAGCAGCGCCATCACCGCCACCGCCGCGAGGCGTATCCCCGCGCGGCGCAGTCCTTGCCCACCCATCGACCACCCATCCCCCGATTGCCCGCCAGGAAGCGACGGTCAGCCTCCCGGGTGAACCCGCGGGCACGATACGGGACGGACCAACCCGACGCAATACATGACGCACGACAACCATGGCATCGGGTCGCCCGGCGAACGAGCGCGTTCACCGATCAGCGGCGGAGGGCCGCGATCGCCCCTTCCGCGCCACGCTCCCGGAGGGAAGCCCGCGCCGCCCGATACGCCGCCACGAAGTGGGCATCATCCGCCAGATCCCCGAAGACCTCGCGCAAGCCGATGAAGGCGAGTGGATCGTCCGCCTCTCGCCGCACCGCCGCCTGCAGGAGGTCCCGACGCTGGTCGGCGACCTCGACCGGTGAGCCATCCTCGGTGCGTCCCTCCAGGGAGGCCGCCCAGGCCGCGATCACCAGCGCCGAACGGGAGATACCGCCGCCAGCCGCCAGCCGGTCCCGCACTACCGGCAGCAGGAACTTCGGAATCCGCTCCGACGCATCGAATGCCAGCCGCAGGAGCGTATCGCGCACGGCCGGACTGGCGAAGCGGACGATCAGCTCCTGCCGGTAGGCATCCAGGTCGATCCCCGGCACCGGCAGCAGGGTCGGCGTCGCCTCCCTCGTCATGTAGT
>JBQCJS010000210.1:0-2544 GCA_051952485.1 Thermomicrobiales bacterium
CCTCCACCCGCTCCTGCCCGATCGCGCGCAGCGTCTCGAAGAGCCCCGGCGACTGCGTCCGCCCGGTGACGGCGACGCGGATCGGCATGAAGAGCTGGCCCGGCTTCAGGCCGAGGTCGTCGGCCAGCGCGCGCAGGCGCTCCTCGGTGGCGGCCTCGTCGGTCACGTCGAGGGTGGGGATCACCTCGGCCAGCCGGGCCAGCGCCGCCTGGGCTAGCGCCGGCTCGACCTTCTTCGGGATCAACAGCTCCGCCTCGTACGGTTCCAACTCGTCCTGTAGGAAATAGGACATCAGCTCCGGCGCCTCGGTGAGGAACCTGATGCGGTCCTTGAGCAGGGTCGAGGCGGCCAGCACCGCCGGGAACTGCGGATGGCTCTCGTCCGCCGGCCCCGGTGCGATCGTGCCCGCCTCCACGAGGAAGGGCATCACCCGCTCGGCCAGGTCGACCTCCGTGATGTGGTGGTTGATCCACTGCTGGTTCAGCCAGTCGAGCTTGGCGCGGTCGAAGGTGCTGGGCGAGGCGGCGACGCGCTCGATCGTGAAGAGGTCGAGCAGGTCCTGCTTCGAGAAGATCTCCCGCTCGCCGTCGAGGCTCCAGCCGAGCAGCGCGAGGTAGTTCAGCAGCGCCTCCGGCAGGTAGCCACGCTCCCTGAAGTCGGCCAGGGCGACCGCCCCGTTGCGCTTGGAGAGCTTGCCGCCCTTCGGATCGAGGATCAGCGGCATGTGCAGCCAGATCGGCGCCTGCCAGCCGAAGGCCTCGTAGAGCCGGACGTGCAGCGGCGCGGTGGGGATCCACTCCGGGCCGCGCGTGACGTGCGTGATCTTCATCGCATGGTCATCGACGACCACGGCGAGGTGATAGGTGGGGAAACCGTCGGACTTGAGCAGCACGAGGTCTTCCAGCTTCTCGTTCTGGTAGACGATGTTGCCGCGCAGCAGGTCCGGCACGATGGTCTCGCCAGCGAGCGGCATCTTGAAGCGCACGACATACGGCTCCCCGGCGATCATGCGGGCGCGGGCCTCGTCGAGCGGGATATTCCGGCAATGGCGGTCGTATCCCGGCGGCAGGCCCTTCGCCATCCGCTCCTCGCGCACCTGCTGCAGGCGCTCCGGGGTGCAGAAGCAGGGATAGGCGTGACCGGAGGCGATGAGCGTCTCGGCGGCGGCGTGGTAGTTGTCCTTGCGCTCGCTCTGGACGTAGGGCGCGTAGGGGCCACCGACATCCGGACCCTCGTCCCAGTCGAGGCCAAGCCAGCGCAGGCCGGTCATCAGGTTCTCGGCGGACCCTTCCACGAGGCGCTTGCGGTCGGTGTCCTCGATCCGCAGGACGACGCTCCCCTTCACACCGGCGCGGCGGGCCTCGCCGTGGGCGAAGAGGACGTTGTACATCATCTGCTTGGCGCCGCCGATGTGGAGGGAGCCGGTCGGGCTGGGTGCGAAACGGAGGCGCACCTCATCGAGCCCGGCAGGCAGGGCGACGGGACGGTGGGGTGCGTGGGAGGCAGCGTCGGTCATGGGGGCGTGGTCCTGGCGTGGTGGTCTTTGCGGATCGATGGATGGGGCGGGGGTAGCTGGGCGGAGACCGCCGATCGGGCGGTGCCGCCGCCGGCGTTCGCGCGCCGGACTCAACGTGTCAGTATACCGCGCGCCTTCCAGCATCCCGTCTCGCTCCACCTGTCCCGTGCACGCCTGGTCGGGCCGCCATGAAGGCCGCACAGGACAGGTAGAGGGAGATGGTCCACTCAGGTCACGGCAAGCCGGCCGACTACATTCGCGCTGGTCCCATCGATCTCAAGGCCCAGAACGGTGAATCCCGCCGCAGTCAACTCTTCCCGAAGTGCCTCGGGCGTGCGATGGCGACGATGCGGAAGATACCGACGTCCCCCGATCTCGACCGCGCCATCGACCGAGGTTTCGCCAGTGACCTCACGCAGGGCGATTCCCGATGCAGCATCATAGGTCCCGGGAGCGTACGTGCGTTCCGGACTGAAGATCGCGGTTGACACCAGGTAATAGCCGGAGGGTTTCAGGCGTGCACGCACGGCGGTGAAGACGGCCTGACGGTCGTCGTCGGTGACGATGGATTGCAGGCAGAAGCTGTCCAGGACGAGATCGTACCCCTCCCCCGCTGGTTCAGACGCCAAATCGCAGATGTCCCCCACCCGGAATCCGACCCGCACCCCACGCTCCTGGGCCATCCGCCGTGCGATCCCGATCGCCTCGGGAACGAGGTCGAACGCATCGACCTGAAATCCCTGCGCCGCAAGAAAGCAGGCAGCCGGGCCGGTGCCGCATCCGTACTCCAGCACACGTGTCTGCTCGGGGGCTGGAAGGTCCAGGCCCGGCATCACGCGTTCGAGAAAGGAGCGGTTCTGGAAATCATCGTATGTCCAGACCGGACACGCATCGAACAGGTCGTTCCATTGGGCGAGCCCACGCTCCGAGATCGTCCGGTAGGCAGACTCATGCTCTTCCCGGTAGTACCGCATCCTGGCCTTCACTCCCTGAACCGGCGCGTTCCAGCGCGACCATTACATCACCGG
>JBQCJS010000211.1:0-3446 GCA_051952485.1 Thermomicrobiales bacterium
GACTACGTGAAGCGGGCGAAGGAGTTCGCGAAGGTCATGCTCTGGATCGATCCCACGATCGAGCTGGTCAGCTGCGGCCTCTCCGGCTGGCAGGACTGGGACAGCGTGGTGGTCGCCGGGCTGGCGAAGTATATCCGCTACCACAGCATCCACATCTACACTGGCAGCGACGACTTCTCGGAGAACGTGCTGGAACCGGCGATGGCCGAATACGCGATCGAGGCCGCCGCCGCCGAGATCCAGCGCATCCGGGTGCAGAACGACACCAGGCATGAGATCAAGGTCGCCTACGACGAGTGGAACGTCTGGTACCGCACGAACTCGACGACGCACCTGGAGGAGCGCTACACGCTCTCCGATGCGCTGGCGGTGGCAGCCTACCTGAACGGGTTCGTCCGGCAGGCCGATCACGTCGCGATCGCGAACCTCGCCCAGCTCGTGAACGTGATCGCCCCGCTCTTCACCTCGCCGGAGGGGATGTTCACCCAGGCGATCTACGGGCCGCTCGCGCTCGCGGGGACGCACCTGCAGGGGACGGCGCTCGATGCCTGGTACGACGGGCCGCGGGTCGCGGCGAACCCGGATTCCCCGCGCCCGATCATGAAGCGGCTGGCGAAGCTGGGCGACTTCCCGCTGGTCGATGCGGCGGCCTCGCTCCAGGACGACGGGACGACGGTCGTCCTCTCGCTGGTGAACCGCAGCGCCGACGGGACGGTCGCGTTCACGGCGGATTTCGGGGACGATTCGGTCGCGAAGGTCCTCGGGATCGACGAGGTGAACGGGCCGGACGTGACCGCGATCAACGACTTCGGCGCGGAAGGGACGGTCGGCATCACCAGCCGCGAGAGCGACGCGACCGGCCGGGAGGTGACCTTCGACCTGGCGCCGCACTCGCACACGGTGATCCGGCTCGCCCTGGCCTGAGCGACACGCACACGACGACCACGCGAACGGGCCGGGGGGAACGCATCCCTCCAGCCCGTTCGCGTCATGCGTGCGATCGGGACGGGTGCGCGGGCAGCGCGGCGAGGACGTGTTCGGCCAGCTCGACGCCGAGGCCGGGCGCTTCCGGCAGCCGCACGAATCCGTCGGCCTCCGGGACGAGCGGCGTGGCGAGGATGCCCTGGAACTGCGCCGCTTCCATCGCGGGCGGGTCCTGCAGCAGTTCCACCCACGGCGAGTTCGCCAGCGATGCGCTCAGGTGCAGGTGGGTCGCCACGCCGAGGCCATTTCCGCCGTGGTGCGGGGCGACCGGCTTGCCGTGCATCTCGGCGTAGGCGGCGACCTTCCGCAGGAGGCCGATCCCGCCGCAGACCAACGCATCCGGCTGGAGCACGTCGTAGCACTCCGTGTCGATCAGCGTGCGGAACTCGTGGAGGCCGATGTTGTTCTCCCCGCCCGCGATGGGGAGGTCGGTCGCGGCGGCGAGCCTGCGCTGGTTGTCGAAGTCGTAGCGGGGCAGCGGCTCCTCCAGCCACGCTACGCCGAGCTGGTAGAGCTCGCGCGCGGTGGCGACGGCGCGGTCGTAGCCCCAGACGATGCTGCGTTCGGCGCCGGGGGTGCCCGGTTCCTGCGCCTGGTTCGCATCCACCAGGATCGTCATGCGGTCGCCGACAGCGGCGCGGACGGCCTCGACCTGGGCGATGTCCTGCCGGATCGTCTCGTCGTGCAGGCGGAGCTTGATCGCCGTGTATCCCCGCTCCAGCAGCATCCGCGCATCCTCGGCGCGGCGTTCCGGCGTACGGACCTCGACCATGCTGGCGTAGGCGCGGATGCGGTCGGTATGCGCCCCCCACAGGCGGTAGAGCGGCAACCCGGCGGCCTTGCCCATCAGGTCCCAGAGCGCCATCTCGATCCCTGCCGCGGTCGGGATCGCCGCGAAGCCGCCAGCGGCGTTGATGATGCTGCGCACGATCGGTTCGATCCGCGCAGGATCGCCGCCGGCCAGGAGCGGCCCGACGATGTTCGTGACCACGTCCGGGTTGCCCCGCGCGGCGCCGATCCCGGTGATGCCGGCATCGGTGTGGACCCGGTAGATGGTCGATGCGGATTCGCGCCAGACGGTGCCGGGCGACCACGCGGGTTCCAGGGTGCCGGGGTACGGCGTGCGGACGATGGTCGCGTCGATGCCGGTGATCTTCAGGGGAACGGTCATGGATGGGCCTCCACGGGCTCCGCGTGCGCGATCGGGATCAGGATCAGGATGTCGTGCCGAGGCATCGTCGCGTGGATCGGGGGATCTGGCAATGGACCTCGATCAGCGCGTCCGGGCGGGAAGGTCGAGGGCGAAGGCCACCTCGGCGCGGACGGTCTCGTCCGGATCGGCGGTGAAGGCGCGGTCGAGCGCCGAACGGGCAGCGCGTCCGCCGAGGCGACCGAGTGCCCAGGCGACATGCCCACGTACGAGCGGTTCATCGTGCGTCGCCAGCGTGTCGATCAGGGTGGGGATGTCCGCCTCGGTGCCGGTATTGCCGATGGCGATGGCGGCGTTGCGGGCGAGACCGCGCCGTTTCGTGCGGGGGACGGGCGTCCCGAAGTAGGTTGCCCCGAACTCCGCCTCCGTCATGCGCAAGAGCCAATGCAGGGACGGCCAGGCATTGTCGATGGACGCCGGCAAAAGCTCGGGATCGTCCGCGATCGTTGCGTTGCCCGTGTAGGGACAGACTTCCTGGCAGACGTCACAGCCGTAGACCCACTCGCCCATCTTCGGTCGCAGCGCGTGGGGGATGGGGCCGCGTTCCTCGATCGTGAGGAACGAGATGCAGGTGGGCGCGTCGATCGTGTAGGGCGCGACGATGGCGCCGGTCGGGCAGCGGTCGAGGCAGATCCGGCAGCGGCCGCAGGACTTCGCCAGCGGCTCGTCCGGGATCAGGTCGAGATCGAGGACGAGTTCCCCCAGCAGCAGCCACGATCCGAACCCCGGCGCGATGATGCAGGCGTTCTTTCCCGTCCAGCCGAGCCCGGCGCGTGCCGCCACGGCGCGTTCGACCAGGCGGGCAGTGTCGACGAGGAAGCGGGCTTCGACGGGATGCCCGACATGGTCCTCGATACGGGCGTGCAGGGCCTTCAGGCGGCGCTTGATGACGCGATGGTAGTCCCGGCCCCAGGCGTACCGGGAGATGCGGCCCCGGAGGATGCCATCGTCCGGGTTCTCGGTCGGCCCGGGCCAGTAGTTGAGGCCGACGGAGACGATCGAGCGGGCCGTGGGGTGCAGGTTGTGGATGTCCGCCGCGACGCGGGCACGGTCGCGGGTGTACCAGTCGAGGCCGTCCAGGTGTCCGGCATCCAGGTGCGCCTCGATCCGCTCCGTGAGGCCGGCGAACGGTTCCACGCCCGCGATCGCGGAGACTGCGAGCCCGCATTCCAGCGCGAGCCGCTTCACCTGGGCGGTCAGGGCGGCGCGGGGATCGGGGCAGGTGATCTGGATGAGGGGCGTGGAGTCGAGC
>JBQCJS010000212.1:0-3736 GCA_051952485.1 Thermomicrobiales bacterium
GACCAGGCTGCCGAGCTCGCCCGCCGTCATGCCGTGCCGGATCGTGATGGGATGCGCCCCCACGAACGACTGGAAGGCGGGTTCCAGCACGTTCCCTTCCAGCCGGATATCGGCCAGCGGGTTCGGACGATCCAGGATCACGACGGGGATATCCGCTTCGCTGGCGGCGGCCTGCACCTCCAGCTGGGTCGAGAGATAGGTGGTGTACCGGCTCGCCATGTCCTGCATGTCGATCGCGATCGCGTCGAGCCCCTCCAGCATCGCCGGGGTAGGCCGCTTCGTGTCGCCGTGAAGGCTATGCACCGGCACGCCGGTCTTCGGATCGACGCTGGACGCGACGTGATCGCCCGCCTGGGCGTCACCGCGCACGCCGTGTTCCGGTCCGAAGAGGGCGCGCAGGTCGATGCCCGGTGCGGCATGCAGGATGTCGACTGCGCTCCGGAACGTGCGGTCCACACCATTCGGGTTCGTGACCAGGCCGACGCGCGCGCCATTCAGGACGGTCGTCTCTCCGGCGGCGAGGATCTCGAGCCCCGTCCTCACGAGCGCGGCCCTCCCAACAGGTCGACCTTCTTCCGGCGGGTGTAGACCGTCTCGGTCTTCATCAGCGCGACCGCGCGGGCAGCGCCGACCTCGGCGCCGCGCATCTCGCTCGCGCCGCGATACCACTGCTCGTAGGGGAAGGACGCCGCCTCACCCCGGAACAGCGCGTAGGCGTGGATCGCATGAAGATAGCGGTCCCAGACATCCGCCACATCGAGGTAGAAGTCAGCGACGAAGCCCTCCACATCCTCCCAGTTCTCCGCGAACAGGATCTGCCGGGGGTAGTGATTGGGATACTCCCGCTTGAAGGTCTTCAGGCCAGCGAAGAAGAGCGACGCCAGGACGTTCTCGTACGTGTTGATGTGATCGGTGTGGAGGCTGCCCTTCCAGTGGGTGATCAGCACGGTCGGCCTGTACTTGCGGATCGCGTCCGCGATGTGCCACTGCACCTCCTCGCTGATCGGGAGTTCCCCGTCGAGGTACGGCAGGATCACGCACTCGGCTCCGAGCCGGCGGGCGGCTTCCTCGGCCTCCTCCCGCTTCAGTGCCCCATAGTCCGCAGGTGAGAGCGTGCGATGCCCCTTCTCGCCAAGCGTGGCGTGGACGATCACCGCGTCCCACCCTATGTCGACATGCTTGAGGATCGTCGCTCCGGCCATGATCTCGGCATCGGCCGCGTGTGCTCCCACGACCATGATGCACGGCTTCCCATTCTCCTGCACGAATGCCCATTCCTTCCCGTTTACTGTCTCGACGTCGATTCAATTGCCAGCCGGCGGACCTCCGAAATCCCCGCGGGCGGTTTAGCCCAGGTCGCGCGCCATCACGGCGAACCGGCGGACCTCCTCGAACCCGCACTGCGCGTAGAGCCGCGCCGCCTGGTCGCTCGTCCAGAGGAACCATGCCGTGTGGTAGTTCTTCGAGCGCATGGCAAGCAGCATCTCGGCAAGCAACACCCGCCCGATGCCCTGGCTCCGCCGGTCCTCCCGCACCCCGAACGGGCCGAACCGCTCGCCCCGATGTTGCGCGTACCCAAGGATCTGGCCATCCTTCTCCGCCACATGCAGCCCGACCTGGCGCGGGTCTCCCAGCCCGGCGAAGAGGTCCTGGAACACGCCGGTCGCCTCCCGGTGCCAGTCCCAATGAAAGTGATCGCGAACGAACTGGAGGACCGGCACGATATCGGCGGAGGTGGCGGGGCGCACCGTGATTCCATGCGCCGCCACCCGCTCGTAGGCCGGCGCGACCGCCTCCGGCACGCGGTAGCCGGTGAGCAGCGCCCGCATGCTGAGCGGGCGCGAGGTCACCGTGAACCCATGATGCTCGAAGAAGGGCACGCTTTCGGCGTAGGCCGCGACATCGACCCCGGGAATGATGTAGTTCGGCACGTACGGGCCGAGCAGCACGCGGGACCGACCGAGATCGCGCAACTGGTCCAGCGTCCGGGCCAGCAACTGGCCCCCGATCCCCTGCCGCTGGACATCTGGATCGACGCCGAACGCCGAGATCCAGGCCAGCGTCGGATCCAGCCCCTCGTTGAAGAAGGGGACCTGGCGCGTGAGCGCGAGGGCGAATCCGACCGCTGTTCCGTCCAGTGCCGCGACCAGACAGGTTTCCGGCGCGAAGTTCGGATCGAGCAGGATCTTCGCCCGCCACGTCTCCAGCGAGATCGGATCGCACCACATAGCGCGATTCCAGGCGCGCACCACGGCCGCCTCGTCACCCGGCCCGTAGGGCCGGATCTCCACATTGCCCGATGTCATGCCGCGTCGTGTTCCTTTCCGGAGAGCGTGCCGGTTCCCGGCGATCAGGAGCCGGACTTCGCCGCGATCGCCTGTTCGAACTCCTGGCGGATCGCATCGCCGCCGCCCTGCTTCCACTCGTTGATGTAGTCGTCGAGGGTGCCCAGGTCAGCCCGCCCCGTGACGATCGCCGTGAGCCGGTCGGTGCCGAGCTGGTTCAGCTCGCCCGCCTTCTCGATGTTCGTGGCCGAGATGAGCCCCGCCGTCGGATTCGTGATCGCGATGGTGGCCATCCGTTCGTTCAGGGCCTGCGCGGAGGCCGCCTCACCCTCCAGGCCAGGATAGAAGAAGAAGTTCTCGCTGAGGAACGGGTAGACGAGCGCGCTCATGTCCGCCGCGCCCTTGTCATTCCGCACGAAGGAGCCATCCGGCTGCACGTCGTGATGTTCCGTCAACCCATAGCGCAGGAAGTTGCTCTCCTCGCTCCCGAACGGCGCGCAGAGATAGTCCATGATCCGCAGGAGTTCCCTGACACGCCCTTCGTCGGTGACGCTGGCGGGGATCCCCATCGACCCGAAGTAACCCGGCCCGGCGTAGGTGACGCCCGGGACACCATTGGCCGAAGCGCTGACCAGCGGTGCGAAGGCGGCATCCGGATTCAGTTTCTTCGCCTGCACCTGCAGGGAGTTCTCCCCGAAGAAGGCCGCGAAACCATCCCCGTAGAGGCCCACCTGCCCGCTGATGAAGGTCGATTTCGCGGTGTCGTAGTCCATGCCGGCGCTGTCCGGATGGAAGGCCCCGTTCGCATAGAGGTCCCGCGCGAACGAGAGCGACGCCCGGTACTCCTCCGTTTCGATCTGGTTGGTCAGGGTCCCGTCGTCGTTCAGGCGCCAGCTGTAGGGAACGGCGAACATCTGGTTCCAGGTGAACATGTTCCACGACCCGGATGACGCCGCGACACCCCAGGTGTCGCCGCTGCCGTTGCCGTCGGGGTCATCCTTGGACATTGCGACCAGCAGCTTCGAGACATCGTCGGTGGTGGCCACCGATTCCATCCCGAGCTTCTGCGCCCAGTCGGTCCGGTAGAACTGGGTGTCGTTGCTGCGCAGCACCGGCTTCGGCACGCCGAAGATCTTGCCCTCGAACTTCACGTTCTCCCAGAGGTAGGAGGGGTACTTCGCCAGGTTGGGGTAATCGCCGATCGCATCGCCGGTGAGGTAAGGCGTGAGATCGGTGAACGCCCCCTGCGACATCGACTGGGCGATGACCGGCGCCGAGTTCGAGACGAGGAGGAAGAAGAGGTCGGGCAGGTCCCCACCCGCGATCAGGGCCGAGACCTTCTCGCCGTAGGACGAGGCCGGCACCAGGGTCGGCTCCCACTGCACCCCCAGGCGCTTCTCCAGCTCCTGCCAGAAGGTGTTCTTGTCCTTGTCGGTCGGGGGCGGCGAATA
>JBQCJS010000213.1:0-2004 GCA_051952485.1 Thermomicrobiales bacterium
GCAAGCGCGCCGGCGCTGCCGAACGACTCGTCGTCGGGATGGGCGAGAATCCACAGGATATCCATGAGCTACCTCCAGAATGACCGACTGGCACGACAGGCGACAGGCCCGCATGATGCCACCCGGCGCGACTGCACGCCACCGGTGTCCCGGCGATCCGGGCAGGGGACGTTCAGGCAGGGTGGATGAACGGCACCAGCGCCTGCTCCAGCGCGCGCTGGCGCGACCGTCCGGCCGCATAGGCATCGCGGGTCGCCGGGTCCGGCGCATAGGCGTGGATGACCTCATCATGGCTCCCACGCAGCGCCGGCCAGGCGCCGATCGCTTCCAGCGCGCAGATCGCCGCACCACGGGCCGATGCCTCCGCCTCGGCATCGAGCGCGTCGATGCGATGGCCGAGCACGTCGGCCATGATCTGGAGCCAGAGCGGGGATGCGAGTACCGCCGCCCCGTTCGCGTGGATCTCATGGTCCTCCGCGACCACCGCACGCAGGTCGTCGTAGATGGCGGCGAAGCGGTAGGCCGTCGCTTCCAGGGTGGCCCGGAAGACCTCGGCGGGCGTCGTCGCGAGCTTCAGCCCGGTGATGGTGCCGGTCGCGGCATCGTCCCAGCTGGGGGATCGTTCCCCGGCGAGGAAGGGCAGCACGGTGAGACCGTGGCCGTCTGGCGCGATGCCGCGCGCCTCCTCGGTGAGCTGGCCGAAATCGCCGCCAGCGAAGCGATCGGCGATCCAGCCGGTCACGTTGCCGCCATTGCTCAGGGCTCCCCCGAGGATGCGATGGGCGCGATCCAGGCGATAGACCCACAGCTGTCCTGGGGGCGTGCGGCGGGCGACCAACGCCTCGTCCGGCACGATGGTGCGCATCGCGCCGGAGGTGCCGACCGTGAGCGCGATCCGGTCCGCGCCGACGCACCCGGCGCCGACGTTGGCCGCCGCGCCGTCCCCGATCGCCGCGAACCAGGGAACGTGGGCGAGGCCGGGCCACCGGTGGGCGAACTCCGGAAGGAGTGCGGGCAACGGCTCCGAGCGGTCGACGATGGCCGGAAGCTGGCCGGTCCGAATCCCGGCGGCGTCCAGCATCGGCGGATACCAGGTCACCGAGTCGAGGCCGAGCAGCCCCGTCCCGGAGGCCATGGACACGGAGGTGGTCAGTTGGCCGGTCAGCCGGAGTTCGATGTAGTCGGGCAACGAGACCCAGTGGGCCGTGCGCTCGAACGTCGCGGCGTCTTGCTGCTGAAGCCACCGCAGCTTCGCGGGCCAGTAGCTCGAGTGGATGCGGCAGCCGGTCGCGGCGATCGCCTCTGCGGCGGGGAACTCCGCCGTGAGGGACGCGACGCAGGCGCCGGAACGCTTGTCGGCCCACATGAAGACCGGCGTCGTCGGCTCACCCCGGCTATCGAGCCCGAGGAGGCCGTGCCAGAAGCAGGACATGCCGACTGCCGCCACGGCTTCGATCCGATCCCCCAGCCGCTCCACCGTGCGGTCCACGCAGTCGACGGCCAGCGCGAAGAGTTGCCGGGGATCGGCCTCGGAGGCGCCGAAGCGGTCCACCCGCAGCGTATGCCCGAGTTGCGTCTCCGACCCGGCGACCTGGCGACCATCCGCATCGTAGGCGAGACAGCGGACGGAGGACGATCCGATGTCGATGGCGAGCGCGAGGGGTGTGCGGGCATCGGCGAGCGCGATATCGGGCATCGTGGCCTTTCCGGGGACGCGATGGGAGCGGAGGTCGTGAACTAGCCGAACGTCCGACTCTGCGATTACGAATCGTATGCTACGCTCAGGTCCATGAAGCCCGCGCTGGCGGGGATGGTCGCAGGACGATGGAGCGAGGTCTGCACGTGAGTTTGGCACAGGCGGGGACAACCGTCACCATGCCGGCCGGGGGCGTTGGCGGGGCGAAGCTGGCGGAGGGATTCGCCCGGCTGCTGCCCGATCCCCGGCTGCGGGTGATCGTGAACACGGCCGACGACTTCCGCCTCTATGGCCTGGCCATCAGTCCC
>JBQCJS010000214.1:0-2794 GCA_051952485.1 Thermomicrobiales bacterium
TTCGTCGTTCACCCGGGGGACGGCCCGTATACTGGACCCAGCGATGAATCGGATGCGTATCGGCGAGATACACGCACGTGGGAGGATGTCATGGATTTCATCTGGGGTATCGTGCAGGCTGGGGTGATGGCCGTGTTCATCGGGCTGGCGATCGCCGCCCTGGCTGGCCTGTTCATGATCGTCTTCGGCATCGCTGCCGGAATCGGACGCCGGTCCGGCAACCCCTGACCGACGCGGAACCAATCGTGCAACGGTGGCGTATGATCGATAGGGGTCACGTTCCCGTCTTCCATCCCTGTGCATCACGGCTCCAGTCGTGAGGATTGCCGTCGTAACCCTCTGGAGGAACCATGCTGAGACCGTCGACTACCGCTGTGGCTCTCCGACCTTCGAGCAGGATCCTTCCGCTCTTCCTCGCGTTTGCCCTCGCGCTCTCCGCGCTCGTACCGACCCTCGGCGGACTGGGAAGCGGCAGGGCCCTCGCCCAGGGAACCGTCGAGGACAAGACCGCGACGATCGCCCCGGCAACCGCCCTGGTCTATGCCTCGGTCAATCTCGATACGAAATCGGAGCAGTTCACCCTCGCCAAGTCGCTGATCGAGCGCGCCGGCCTTGCCTCGGAAGTGGACAGCGCGACCTCGTCGGCATCCAGTGAGGAACAGGCCACCATCGACGCGGTGACCGGTGGCTACGCCGCCTTCGTGCTCACCTCGTTGCCCACTGAGCTCTCCGGGTCGCTGGATGACCTCACGACGGAAGTCACCTCGGCGGCATCGAACCCGACCGAGCTGGCGGAGGGCGGGGTCCCGTCCGGCTTCGCGGTCATTCTCCAGCCGTCCGATCCGGACACCGCCGAGAAGTCGTTGCGCGACGAGATGACGTCGGCTGATTCCGGCGCCACGGCCACCTCGGAAACCTATGAAGGCGTGGAGATCACCTCCATCGCCGCCGCGAGCAAGGACGACACGGGCACGGCCATCGCGCGGGTCGGCGATTTCATCGTGATCGCGACGCTGCCGGCCGACATCCATCCCATCATCGATACCGAAACTAGCAAGATCGACAGCCTTGCCTCGGTGGAGAGCTTCACCGCCCTCAAGGGCGACCTGAATTCTGCGTGGCTGGCGTTCGGCTTCGTCAATGGTCCGCGTATGCTCGACGAGATCGAGACTGCAGCGGGCGAGAATGCTACCGAGATTCCGGAGCAGACCAAGGCCCAACTCCAGGCCGTGACCGGGTTCGTCTTCTGGGCGGACCAGCCGGGCTTCCGTATGGACACCCTCTCGCTGGCTGCCGAAGGCGCCGCGACGCCGGTCGCGACCCCCGCGGTGCGGGGTGATCTCGCGGAGAAGGTTCCTGCGGACTCGCTGATCTTCACCAACGGGATGAACATCAACCAGTACGGCGTGCTGGATGCCATCGGCCTGATCTTCGCCCAGGCCCTCGTCGGGACCGGCGACACGTCCACCCCGGTGGCGACTCCGGCCTCCATCCAGGAGCAACAGGCGGCGATCTACGCGCAGGCCGCCACGGTCCTCGGCTTCAACCTGAAGACCGACTTCATCGACCAGCTCGACGGCGAGTATGGGTTCGCCCTTTCCGCCACCGACCTGACCTCCGACTCCCCCAAGATCGACGCCCTCTTCGTGACGGACACGGTCAACGCGCAGAAGGTCACGGACACGGCGTCCAAGATCTCCTTCATCCTCGCCGCGGCCGTCGATGGCGACATGATCTCGTCCCGCGAGGTGAATGGCTCCACGGTCACGACCATCGACGCCGGTGATTCGAGCATGCCGCTCAAGATCGAATACGGCGTGGTGGACGGAGAGCTGCTGATCGGCGTGAACGGCGGCATCGACAATTATGTCAATGGTCCGGCCCAGCCGCTTGCCTCGTCCGAGCTGTACACGAACACGCTTGCCCAGCTTCCTGGCGATCCCACGGGCATCACTTTCGTCAACCTTGAGGCAATCACCCCGCTGATCGCGGAGGCGGAATCCACCATCTCCAGCGGTTCGTCCATGGACGCGAGCCCGGATTGCGCCAAGTTCTCCAGCCAGGAGGAAGCCCAGGCTGCGTACGACGAGGATTCGTTCACGAACTTCGACCTCGACCAGGACTTCGACGGCAAGGCGTGTGAGGACTTCTTCGCGGCCGCGACGCCGGAGGCGTCTCCGGCAGCGGCCCCCCTCAGCGGGCTCCTCTCCGTCGGCACCGTCACCTACGAGAAGGACGGCAACCAGGCCACCAGCACGATCATCCTGATCGCCGACAACTAGGCCGAGTCGTATCCAGGAAATCCGGGACCGACATCGAAACGGGGAAGCCACCAGGATGGCTTCCCCGTTTCGCGTGCCGGTGCGGTAAGCTGCATGCAGAGGATTCCGCGTGTAGATACGGGCGTGATGCCCGACGAGGCTTTCCAATGGTCGACATCGAACTTCTGCGCTCCATTCTCCAGGCTCCCGGCATTCCTGCCCGTGAGGACGCCATCCGCGATCTGGTCGCCGGGCACCTGAAGCCGGTCGTGGACGAACTCAGCGTGGACCCGCTCGGCAACCTGATCGGGGTGAAGCACGGGTCGGGCAACGGTCCGCGCGTGATGATCGCCGCTCACGTCGACGAGATCGGCTTCTTCGTGAAGCACATCGACGATCGCGGATTCCTTCGCGTGCAACCGGTGGGTGGGTTCGATCCCCGGATGCTGGTCGCCCAGCGAGCGATCGTGCATACGCGCACCGGCGACGAACTGCTCGCCCTGGTGCAGCCGGCCGCGAAACCTATCCATCTG
>JBQCJS010000215.1:0-2449 GCA_051952485.1 Thermomicrobiales bacterium
CTCCTCGATCCCGGGTTCAGCTTCTCCGGCCCGTTCGCCGAGATGCTGATCCGGATCGTGCCGATCACCTCGGACATCCTGTTGGGCCTGCTCGTCTACCGCGCCCTGCGTGGCAGGGTGAGCGAGCACACCCGCCTGCTCGCCGTTGCCGTCGTCTACTTCAATCCGGCCCTGTTCACCGTGTCGGCGATCTGGGGGCAATGGGATTCGTTCGCGGCGCTCATCGTCGTCACCACGATCCTGCTGGCGCTCGACGTCCCCCGGCGCGGGATGCTCGTCTGGCCATTGCTGACCTTCCTGGTGCTCATCAAGCCGCAGATGGCGGTCTTCGCGCCGCTCCTGCTGATCGCCCAGCTCCGCACCGCCGCCGAGCGCGCGGACGGGATGCTGCCCGGTCCGCCTCCGCCGGAGGAACGGGGCGCCGCGCGCGAACGCGTCCTCCACAACCTCGTCCTCGGTGCGGCGGGCTCCATCGTCGTCTTCTTCGCCGTCACCCTGCCCTTTGCGGTCGGTGTGCCCGGGCAACCGGGGATCACATGGACCATCTTCGACCGCGTGCACTTCACCATCGATCGCTATACCGATGTCGCCCTCGGCGCGCACAACCTCTGGGCATTGCTCGGTTTCGGGTATGGCGACGCCGATCGCCAGACGGCCATCGCCGGACTCAGCTTCCAGACGATCGGGATCGTCCTGCTCGTCGCGGCTGGCATCGTGGCGGTACTGCTGGCGGCGGGGCTCCATCCGCCGGACTGGGCGTTGTGGACAGCCTGCTTCGTGATGGCGATGAGCATCTACATGTTCCCGACCCGGGTTCACGAACGCTACATGCTGCCGGCCATCGTCTGCCTCCTCTTCATGTGGCCGCTCATGCGCACCCTGCTGCCGATCGTGCTCGCGCTCTCCGTGACCTACACGGTGAGCCTCGCCTTCTCCATGAGCAACGGGGCGCTTGGCGGCGGGATGGAGAACCTTGCGCTGGCGGCCACCAACGTGCTCCTGTTCACCATCGCGGGCGCGCTCGCGGTCAGGGCTGGGCATCCCGCACTGCCTGTCCACCTGCCGAAACGTACTGTCGTGATCCATCGGGGGACATGAGGCGGGCACAGGAATCCCCGGGGAAGGCGGCCTAGCACTTCGCCGCCCTCCCCGGGGTGTATCCGATCTTACTGAAGCCGCTGCAACGCGTGCAACGCCGGGGCCACGTTCGGGCTACTGGGCGAGCGTTGCATCCAGCGTGATCTCGAGGTTGCCGCGCAGGGCGTTCGAGATGGGGCAGGTCTCCTCGGCCAGCTTCGCCAGCTTCTGGAACTCGTCCTCGGAGATGCCTGGCACCTTCGCCGTCACCGTCAGCGTCGAGGTGGTGACCTGGAATCCGCCGCCCGGCTTGTTATCCACCGCGACCACCGACTTCGCATCGATGCTCTCCGGCGGGAAGCCATTGCTGGTCAGGGTCGCCGCCAGGTTCATGGCGTAGCAGCCGGAATGCGCCCCCGCGATCAGTTCCTCGGGGCTGGTGGAACCCTCCGGCTCGCCGAAGCGTGTCGCCGCCGCGATACCGAGCCCACCGAAGGCGCCGGTGCCGGCGGTCAGCACGCCGCTGCCGCTCTTGATGTCGCCCGTCCAGACCGTCGTGACGTTCCGCTCCTGAACTGCCATGTGGTACCTCCGGGAATCACCCTGTAGATGCGGCCCTTGTGGCCGCCTCGTGAACGGCGGCCACAAGGGCCGCATCTACGGAAGAACATGAGACAACGTACTCGGGTCAGCCGCTAGCCAACGCGCCGTTCAACCTTTCATCGGCGGGGGATCGAAGTAGACCGTCTTGAGCTGCGTGTAGAACTCGCGGGCAGCCTTCCCCTGCTCGCGCGAATAGGAGCTGGACCCCTTGTATCCGCCGAAGGGGACGTGCGGTTCCGCACCGGCGGTCTCCGAATTGACGTGCACGATCCCGGCGTGGATACCCCGCACGAAGGTCAGCGCCGTCGCGATGTCGCGCGTGAAGATCGAAGCCGACAGGCCGAATCGGACGCTGTTCGCGACCGCGATCGCCTCGTCCAGCCCATCGACCGGGATGACGCCGAGCACCGGACCGAACAACTCCTCCTGCCCGAGGAAGGACTCGTTGTCGACCTCCGCGAAGAGCGTCGGCGCCAGGAAGTGCCCCCCGTTGATCTCCGGCCGGGAACCGCCCGCGACGAGCTGGATGCCTTCGCCCTTCGCCCGGTCGATCTGCCCCTGGATCGCGACCGCGGCATCCTCGGAGATCGCCGGCCCGATGATCGTCTCATCCTTCAGGGGATCGCCGACCTTCAGGGCGTCCACCTTGGTCGCCAGGCGCTCGGTGAGTTCGTTCGCGATCCGCCGGTCCACGATGGCGCGGCTGGTGGCCGTGCACTTCTGGCCGGTGCTCATCATCGCGCCGTTCAGCACCTGCTGCAGCGCGTGA
>JBQCJS010000216.1:0-5512 GCA_051952485.1 Thermomicrobiales bacterium
GATTACCTTCTCCAGGTCACTCACCCGGACCGCCTCATCGGCGGTGAAGACCGGGCGCATCATGTCGTTCGTCTCGGGTGTGGCGAAGGGGGTCAACTGCTCATGGCAGCCCTCGTAGAGGATCACCTCGTTGTTCGCCTCCCGGTCGCCCACCACCGCCTGGGAGAGCCGGTCCTTCGCGTTCCGGAACGAAGGGGAAAGCTGCCCCCACACGTTCTGGTCATCACCGGTGTCGTTCGGGTCACCGGGGATGACCGCGTACCGCGCCGCCTCCCCATCGATCCCGAGCTCGTTGTCCTCCGCCGTCCGCCAGTTCTTGCCCGGCACGCCGAGGATCGACCGGATGGTGGCCTCCCATGAGTAGAGGCCGTCCGCCCACGCCACCGCGAGCGCCGGGTCCTGGCATTTGTCGGTCACCACGAAGACATTCCCGAGATGGGATTCATCGTAGTCCCGGAAGATGGTGCGCCCCGCTGGCCCCTCGACCGGCGAGAGGATGCGGTAGTCGCTCCAGGGACCTGGCGTCCCGTCCGTCGCGGTGATGAAGACTCCCGCCACCACGCCCGGCGCGAGCCCGATCTGGTCGTTGTCGCCCAGGGCGCGGAACTGATCCGAGTTCTGGGTGTAGATCTCCGACGACCGGAGCTTCTGGTCGGTCAGCGAGCGCAGGTACGTCGTCCCCGCCAGCCAGCCGTCCTGCGTGTAGGAGGCAGTCACCTTGCCGTCCTGCAGGTAGAGCCACGGCTGCTTGGGCGTGATCTGGAACGGGCTCATCATGTAGCTCTCGAGCGGCCAGTCGAGGCTGGCGGTCAGGGGAACCTCGTCCGCCTTGCCATTCCCGTTCGGATCGCCCTCCTTGATCGCCTGCAACATGGCCGTGAACTCGTCGACCGTGGTCGGTTCGGCGATACCGAGCGTGTCCAGCCAGGACGTGCGCACCCACATCTTCTGGGCGTTGTAGGAGCAGTGGTAGCAATCGTTGATGTAGGGCAGGGAATAGACCTGGCCATCGGCCATGGTCACCAGCTTCTCGGCAATCGGGTATTCCGGGATCACGTACGTCTTGAGGTTCGGCGCATGCTCATCGAGATAGTCGGTGAGGGGCACGAAGATGCCCTGGCCGCCATACGCGGCGATCACGGTCATCGTCAGCTCGAAGGTGCCCCAGTTGAAGCCCATGATGATGTCCGGATAGTCGCCGGAGGCCAGCTGCAGGTTGAGCTGGGTAATCGCCCCCTCGTCCTCGACCACCACCCACTCGATGTGAACCCCGGTCAGCTCCTCGTACCACTGGGTGAAGGCGTTGTTCGCCCAGTCGAGCCCGTAGTGCGGCACCATGATCCGGAAGGTCTTCTGTTCGGTCGTCAGCGGATAGGAGTGCAACGACGGGCGGAGTTCGGAGATCGACGCGGGGGTCGCCTGGCGGCTGGACCGCATACCGGGGAACGGCAATGGTCCGGCTGCAGCGCCGCGCAGCCCGGCAGCGGTCCCGGCAGCGGCAGCGAGGCCCCCGGCAACGACACGACGACGGGTCAGTGACGGGACACGGCGGAATGCATCCATGAACGACTCCTCTGGTGGACAGATGGCGATCGGTCAGGCGGATATGGAAGGGTTGTGCCTCCAGCCTACCGTATATCCTCTATTACGCAACCCGACCGCGGTTCGCGGGTGCAACGCACGTTCTGTGACGGGGGCCATCGCTCACGTTCCACGTCGATGGTCCTCCGCGAAAGCATCTCCCGATACGGGACACGAGTGCCCTCCGGTGTCCAGCCTCCACATCGCCAACCATGAACTGCATCCACCGTTCGCCGGACATCGCATCCCGCCGCGTGCTGGCTCGGTTGAGGGCGCTCACCGGACACAGCGATCCCCCGCTGCGCCGGACACGCAGCGGGGGATCGCTTCAGGTCTTGAGGAGGACCCGCACGGTTTGGTGGACCGGCCGGCGAGCCCATTGGCCCGCGCCAGCCGGTCAGGAGAACGCCCGGGAGAAGCCCGATCCGGGGATCAGACCTTCGCCAATGCCTGCTCGAGGTCGGCGATGAGGTCGCCAACCGTCTCCAGGCCGACCGAGACACGGATGTAATCGGGGGTAACGCCGGTGGTGACCTGCTCCTCCTCCGTCAACTGGGAGTGGGTGGTCGTCGCCGGGTGGATGATCAGCGACTTCGCATCGCCGATGTTCGCGAGGTGAGAGAAGATCTGGACGTTCTCGATCACGGTCCTGCCCGCTTCGAGGCCGCCCCGGACACCGAAGCCGAGGATCGCGCCGTAGAGGCCCTGATGCCAATACTTCTGCGCTGTCTCGTAGGCCGGGTGGCCGGGCAGGCCCGGATAGTTCACCCACGAGACCTTCGGATGCTCGTTCAGGAACTTGGCGACGGCCAGCGCGTTCTGGCTGTGCCGCTCCATGCGCACCGGCAGCGTCTCCACCCCCTGCAGGATGAGGAAGGAATTGAACGGGCTGATCGCCGCGCCGGTATCGCGGATGCCCTGCACCCGCGCCTTGATGATGTAGGCCAGCGGCCCGACCGCCGGCACGTAGGCGACGCCGTGATAGCTCGGGTCCGGCTCGGTGAGATCCGGGAACCGTCCGGAAGCGGCCCAGTCGAAGTTCCCGGAATCGACGATGACGCCACCCAGCGAGGTGCCGTGGCCGCCGAGGAACTTCGTCAGCGAATGGATGATGATGTCGGCACCATGCTCGAACGGGCGGACCAGGTATGGCGTCGGGATGGTGTTGTCGAGGATGAGCGGCACCCCGGCGGCGTGCGCGGCATCGGCGACGGCGCGAATGTCCAGGGTCAGGAGATCCGGATTGCCGATCGTCTCCGAGTAGACGGCCTTCGTGTTGTCGTCGATCGCGGCGGCGACCGCCTCCGCGTTCGGCTCGACGAACTTGACGGTGATGCCCAGCTTCGGCAGCGTGTAGTGAAAGAGGTTGTAGGTGCCGCCATAGAGGCTGGTGGTGGAGACGATGTTGTCCCCGGCGCTGGCGATGTTCAGGATCGCCGCCGTCTCCGCCGCCTGGCCGGATGCGAACGCCAGGGCCCCGACACCGCCCTCCAGGGAGGCGATGCGCTGCTCCAGCACATCGGTTGTCGGGTTCATGAGGCGGGTATAGATGTTGCCGAACTCCTTCAGGGCGAAGAGGTTGGCGGCGTGCTCGGTGCTGTTGAAGACGTAGGACGTGGTCTGGTAGATGGGAACGGCGCGCGATCCGGTGGTGGCGTCGGCCACCTGGCCGGCGTGCAGCGCGCGCGTCTCGAATCCCAGCTGCGTGGCCTTCTCCGCTGAATCCGTCACCTGTGACATTCCTTCTCCGGCATGGCGCCGGGCATCGTGTATCGCAAGGACGACGGCGACCTGCCGCCTCCTATGGTGCTCCGTATGTCCCGAATTCGCTGGCATCCCCGGCAGACGAGGGCCGATCCGTGCCCCGGCGCCGCGCCACCTCCGCCCGCTGCATGAACCCGGCGACGATCTCGTTGACCCGGTCCCAGTCCTTCAGGAAGGCATCGTGTCCGTGCGGGGAGACGATCTCCTCGTACACCACGTCCTTTCCCAGTCCCTTCAGGCTTTCCCCCAGCGCGGCGATCGGCTCCGGCGGGAAGAGCCAGTCGCTGGAGATGCCCGCCAGGGTGATCGGCACATCCGCGCCGATGCGGTCCAGCCAGAAGGCATCGCCGCCGTCGCGCCCGACATCGTAGAGGTCCATCGCGCGCGTCAGATAGAGGTAGCTGTTCGCATCGAAGCGCTTCACCAGCGCTGCGCCGTGGTAGTGCAGGTAGCCCTCGATATCGAAGGTCTGGCCGAAGCTCTGGTAGAGCGCGGGCCGTTGCGCGGCGTTGCGGCCGAACCGCTGGTTCAGGTTCTCCCGCCCGTTGTACGTCACCATCGCGGCCATCCGGGCGATGGCGAGACCCTGTTCCGGGAAGACCCCGTGGCGAGCGTAATCGCCACCCATCCAGTTCGGATCGGCCATGATCGCCCGCCGCCCGAGTTCGCTGTGGGTGGCGATGCCCTGCGCATCGAGCGCCCCGGACGCGGCCAGCGGCGCGACCGCGTAGACGAGATCGGGGTGACGGGTGGCCCATTCCAGTGCCTGGAACCCGCCGATCGAGCCACCGATGGCGATCAGGCGGCGCACGCCGAGGCGCTCCACCAGGCGACGCTGGGCGGCGACGATGTCGCCGATCGTGGTCAGCGGAAACCGCATCCCCCAGGGGAAGCCCGTCGCGGGATCGGGCGATCCCGGCCCGGTGCTGCCCTGGCAGCCACCCAGCACGTTGGTACAGATCACGTAGTAGCGCGACGTGTCGATGGGGAATCCCTGGCCGGGACCGATCACCGGCCCCCACCAGCCGTTCTCCCCGGCGCAGAGGCTGTCCCCGGTCAATGCGTGGAGGACAAGCACGGCGTTGTCGCCGGCGGCGTTCAGGCGGCCCCAGGTGCGATAGGCGAGCGACACCTCCTCCAGCCGGCCACCGTGCTCGAAATCGAGCGGCCCGAGCGCCATCGTCCGCAGCTCGCCATCGAGGACGGCATCCCCAGCCGCGCCTTCGTCCGGCCTGGACGGGACGAGGCGGAGGTGCGAGGCACGTGTGGCCGCGCCCGCCGGGGCGGCCGGTGGGGTGTCGTGCTCTTCGGTTGGGGGAAATGGCTCCAGGAGTCGCTCCGCCATGCTGCTATCGCCCGATTGCTGGGAGAGGTGGAGGACCGGGGCGGAGCCTGCGGGGTGGGGATGCCCCGGTCGTCACCACTGGCCGGCGACGGGGGAATGCAAAAACCCCCTGCCGAGCAGGGGGCGAACCGGACACACATCGTGTGTGACTCGCAATCCCTTATCTCGCAGACAACGCTGCCGGAGTTGGCACCTTTCGCGGATCGTCGCATCGAATGGGATGCGCCGGTCGTTGCAGGCTGCCGGGCTTCACAGGGCCGAATCCCTCCACCTCTCTGGATAAGGTCTTCAGTTGTTGGCGTGAGCGTACAGGGTCGCCCGAATCGCTGTCAAGATCTCACGCGGGAACGGAGTCGCATCATGCGCGTTCGGCCCAACGCCCGCAATCGAACCCATTCGGGCCGATCGACACTCACGAGGCATCCCCAGGCTCCGCACTGGCACCAGCGTGCTTGCAACATGGCATGCGCACTGCCGGGATGCGCTTCCCCGCGCAATGACGTATGATCGAAGGGCGAATCCCGGACGCTTGCGGCATCTGCCCTCACACCAGGAATCGCCTCGCGAAAGTCATTTCCCATGCCCAACACGACCGTTCCTGTCTCTGCGCCAACACTGGCCGCGCTTGATCGCTATATCGATCGCTTCATGCGGATGCGCGGCTGGCGTGTTACCGCTGCAACATGGAACGACACGACCGGAAACTTCCAGGTGACACTGGCGGACAGTGACGATCCCGCCACTCGCCGGACAGTGAGCCGAGGCGCACCTTCCGCCGGGGAGGCGACGTTCAAGGCATGCAGCGCCATTCGCACGCTGGAG
>JBQCJS010000217.1:0-2068 GCA_051952485.1 Thermomicrobiales bacterium
CAGCGCGGGGGCTGGTGTCGCCGGAGGCGTTCTCGTCGCGGTACTTGCCGGTGAGGAAGCCGCTGGCGAGCGAGGAATACGGGATCGTGCTCAGGCCGTGCGTCGCGACGACCCCCTCCAGCGCGCCCTCGTATTCCTTGCGGTAGACGAGGTTGTAGTGCGGCTGCAACGCCGCGAATGCCGCCTGTCCGGTGCGCTCCGAGATCGCAAGGGCTTCCTCCAGCCGCTCGGGTGAGAAGTTGGAGGCCCCGATCGCGCGGACCTTGCCCGCCTTCACCAGTTCGTCCAGCGCGCCGATCGTCTCCTCCAGCGGCGTGTTCGGATCGTCGCGATGGATGTAGTACAGGTCGATGTAGTCGGACTGGAGCCGCTGCAACGATCCCTCCACGGCGGTGAGGATGTTCGCGCGGGAGGAGCCCGGCGCCTGTTCCCAGGAACCGACCTTGGTCGCGATCACGACGTTGTCCCGATTGCCGCGCGAGGCGATCCATTCACCGAGGATGGCCTCCGAATCGCCGCCGGTGTTGCCCGGCACCCACGCCGAGTAGACATCCGCCGTGTCGATGAAGTTGCCGCCGCCGGCGACGAAGGCATCCAGCACGTCGAAGGAGGTCTGCTTGTCGGCGGTCCAGCCGAAGACATTGCCGCCAAGGTTCAGCGGGAAGATGTCGAGATCCGAGTGTCCGATGCGCACCATGCAGGGATCCTGTTCGTTGGGAAGCGACTATATCGTGGGAAGGATTGTCGCGTCGCCGGCGGATTCCGGCAAGGGCGTCCGGGCAGCGATGCCCGGATCGGGCCGCTCAGGCCGTGGTGCCCTCGCGCACGATCAGCTCCACCGGCGGCGGGTTCTTCAGCGTCTGCGAGACGACGCAGTAGCGCTCCGCTGATTTCAGGAGCCGCGCGCGCTGCTCGTCGGTGGCGTCCAGGTCGAGGTCGACCAGGACGCGGATGGCGGTGAAGCCGATCGGCGCATCCCGCGCGACGGCGAGGGTGCCGCGTACGTCCCAGTCGCCCTCCACGCGCACGGCGAGCCGGTTCAGCGTGAGGCCCATCGCGCTGGCGACCATCCGGATGGTGATCTCCTGGCAGGCGGCGAGGGAGGCGAGGAAGATGTCGCCGGAGCAGGGGAGATCGTCCTCCCCGCCGACCGCGACGTGCGCGCCGATGTCGAGGGACGTTCCTGCCGGGCTGTCCACCGCGATGCGCACGCGGGTAGGATCGTTGGCGTCGTTCGCGGGGGTGGGAGTCGTGCTCGTCACGGCGGAGGTGAGGAGGGCGGAGTCGAGATCGTCGCGGTAGCCCTGCTTGAGCGTTGACTGGCGGGCTTTCAGGATGTCGGGAGAAGGCATGTGGGATCGCTCCAGGCTGAGGATGTCGGATAGCCGTCGGGCATTGTGACACGACCGGGCTTGGTCAAGGAACTTGACCGGCTCTCTGGTGGCCCATATCCTGACAGCAACAAATGAAGAGACGCGGACGTATCGCGAGTGGTGGAGGGAACGGCCCTTGGAAACCCGGCAACCAGCGCTTCGGCGCCAGGTGCCAAATCCGTCGGACAGCAGTCCGAAAGATACGTCCATTCGATGCGCATGCCTCCCACCACCATCGGGAGGTTTTTTGTGTTCGTCGCCCGGTCCTGGGGCCGGGCGGGAAGGATGAGCGGGTGATCTGGACGTGTCGATAGCTGCTGGCCCTGCCGCCGGACGGGCAGGGCGGCAGCGTCGCTGGGGGCCGAGGTTTTTTCGTTGTCGATCTTTTTGCACCGATCTCCGGGCGCCTTGCCGTCCATTATTGCCAGTGGAGCCCTGTCATGAGCCAGCATTCCCAAACCACAGTCCCTGCGCCGGCACTCGCGCCGCGCACCCGCCGCTCTCTGATCGCCCAGGCCGGTGCGGCCGGTGCGATCGCCCTCGCCGGTTCCAGCCTGCTTGCGTCCGCCCAGACGCCGGTTGCCTCGCCCGGCGCGTCACCGGTCGCCTATAGCGGGCCGGTGGGTATCGTCTCGCCGTCGCGGGCGGAGGTGAATGCCGCCGCGATCGTCAAGTACGGGTTCACCCCCGCTGGG
>JBQCJS010000218.1:0-8911 GCA_051952485.1 Thermomicrobiales bacterium
CGTCTGCGAGACACCGGGGATCGCGAGCAGGCCTTCGACCCCACCCACGGAGGCGAGTCCGGCCTGCATGACGAGGATGACATCCGGCGCTGCCGCGACGAGGGCTTCCGGCGTGATCGGCGCGTAGCCCTGGATGCCACTGTCCGCGCCGGCATTGATGCCGCCCGCCGCCGTGATTACCAGGTCGGCGCTGGTGCCGGTCCCCGCGATCATCTGCGTGCCCTGGCCACGGATGTAGAGGAATGCCACGCGTGGCTTCGAGGAGGCCGTCGCCGCAAGGGCCTCTGCCTCCTGGAGCTGGGTCTCCAGCGAGGTGGCGAGCGCATCGCCCTCCGCCGGGATGCCGAGCGCCTCGCCGACCTGCCTGATCTCATCGACCGGCCCGTAGATCGAGGTCGTGTCGGAGGAGACGATCACCACCGGAATGCCGGCATCGCGGAGCTGCTGGATGACCTCCGGCGGCCCGGCCTCCTCGTCGCCGATCACGACGGTCGGCTCGAAGGAGAGGATGCCCTCGGCGTTCAGCTCGCGCTGGTAGCCGATCTTCGGCAACGCGGCGGCCTCGGGCGGATAGAGCGCGGAGATGTCGTCGGCCACGACGTTGCCGCCAAGCCCGAGCGCGAAGACGGTCTCGGTGATGTCCCCGTTCAGGGTGATGATGCGGCTGACATCGGTCACGGTCACCTCGGCGCCGCTGGCGTCGGTCACGGTGACCGGCAGGGTCGGTGTCGGCGCCTCACCGGATGCGGGCGACCCTTCCGGCGTCTGGGCGGTGACGAATGGGGAGAGGGCCATGCTCGCGATGAGGGCGAGCGCGGCGATGAGCGCGCCACACCGGCGCGTGAGGAATCGGGCCATCGGGTCACTCCTTTGGCGGATGCGACCGGCCTCCCGTGAGCGACACGATGCCGGGACTGCCCGGCGCGTTGCTATACTCACGGCGAGGCGATCGCCTCCCGCCACAAGCGGGAACTGCTGGACGCTGCCGCTGGCACGGCGGCGTCCGGTCGAACGGTTGTCTCGCGCGGCAGGGTCGGCGATTCGCCGGCCCTGCTCCCTTTTCGCTTCCTCCTTCCTACCCGGCGCGGGTGCCGTGGCGATGCGGATCGCCAGCCGGATCGACTGGCGCGGCGTCGACGGCGTCGGTCAGCAGGCGCACGTTCGAGATCACCAGGCGATGCGTCGTGAATCCGCCATCCTCGGCGGTGATGACCGTCCGTTCCGCGGGAACGGAGACGCCATCGACCTCGGCATAGCGATCGCGATAGCCATCCGCGCGCACGAGACGACCCTCCTTCGTATTCCAGTAGGAGACGGTGAACTCGGACGGCAGCGAACGCCCATCGGCAGCGACCTCGTGCCGCAGCATGGTGATCGTGAAGCGCATCGGCCCCATGCTGCGCGTGACCTGGGAGATCGCGCCATCGGCCACCCGGTACGCGGAGCTGAACGGATCGTTCTGGAAGGTGAGCTCCGGCCCGAGCGGATGATCCGCACCGTCACCGAGCACGAGGTCGTAGCGGCCATCGCTCTCTTCGTAGCTGGTCGGCCAGCGATGCCCGGCCATCGAGCCAAGCTCCTGCTTCGCCCAGCCCGCAAGCGCCTCATCACCGCCGACCTCGACCTGGATCGCCCGGGGGCCGGCCACGGTCGCGGTGCCGGCGGCGGTGGTCACGCCGTCATTGCTCGCGCGGGTGACCGTCACATCCGCCGTGAACCCATGAAACCCCTCCGGGAATCGATAGCTCCGGCCATGCGCCGTCTTCAGGATCGCGTGTGCCTCGTTCGGGGTGGCAACCGCGTTGCTCATCTCCGTACTCCCTTCAGCCTCGGGCCATCAGCCCTCGATCGAATCGCGGTCCAGCCAGGTCGTGACCTGGGCAAATGGGATTCGCTCGCGCGTTGGACGCTCCATCGCCGGGTAGCCGACATAGACGAAGCCGACGACCTGGGCGTGCTCCGAAAGCCCGAAGGCATCCCGCACTTCCGGCGCGAAGGCGGGACCGCCACTGCGCCAGATCGCGGCGAGACCGAGCGCCTCGGCCTGGAGCAGCATGTTCTGGGCGGCGGCGGCAACGGCGAAGTGTTCCTCCAGGTCCGGCGTGCGCCCATCGTGGATGGGCTCGCTGGCCACGACGATGATCCACGGCGCGCGCAGCACCTTCTTCTCGGCCCCGGCCCGTGCGGCCTCGGCCTTCACCGGATCGTCGATGCCACGCACGGCGGCCTCGGCGGAGGCCCGACCGAGGATGCGACGGCCTTCGCCGGAGAGCACGAAGAAGCGCCAGGGTTGCGTCAGGTGATGGTTCGGCGCCCAGATCGCGGCCTCGAGGAGTTGCTCGATCAGCGCCCGATCCGGCACCTCATCGGTCATCTTGCCGATCGAGCGGCGGGAGCGAAGGAGATCGAGGACGGCATCCGGATCGAGGGAGGGGGCAATGGTGGTCGGGGCGGATTCTGGCATGGGGAGCATGTCCTTGGTGCGACGCGCGTTGCGGGCTGGGTAGAATCGCGGGTGCATCGGATCATACCCGATCCACTTCGTCAGGATTATACATGCCAGCTCCGGACAGGACGCCCATGCGGTGATGATGTCGTGCCCAGCCGCAAAGTCGGCGCCGGGCCAGGACATGACCTGAGAAAGAGTTTCACTTCGATTTAGGACTCTGTCTCACCTTGCCCGGTAAGGTCGAACAGGATGCCAGCTGGCACAGGAGCGCCGATCGCACGCAGCGAGGAAGGACACACGATGACATACATCGACTACGAAGGTGACAAGGACCGCGTCTACTCCCAGGCCGGGCGAGGCGAGGCCCTGGCCGATGTGATGAACCGGCGATTCTCCCGCCGCACGGCCGCCGCAGCCGGTGCCGGCGCTGCCGCGACGATCGTGATCGGCACTGCCGCCGCCCAGACGCCGGCAGCCACCCCGGACGCATCGCCTGCCGCCTCTCCGGCGGCCTCGCCCGCCGCCTCCCCAATCGCCGGGACCGACAGCCTCGCGTTCGGCTCGATCGGGCTCCAGTCCGGCGAGGAGACCGTCGTCGCCGAGGGGTACACGGTCGTGCCGTTCCTGCGCTGGGGCGATCCCCTCTTTCCGGATTCTCCGGAGTTCGACTACGCGAACCCCACCGCCGAGGCCCAGGCAAGGCAGGTCGGCTACAACTGCGACTACATCGGGTTCATCCCGCTTCCCCTGGGGTCGGGATCGGCCGATCACGGCCTGCTGATCGTGAACCACGAGTACACGAACCCGGAGATGATGTTCCCCGGGTACCTCCAGGCCAATCCAGACTACGTCGAAGGCAGCGAGGACATCCCGGAGTTCCTGGTCAACACCAGCAAGGCGATCGTCGACACGGAGCTGGAAGCCCACGGCCTCAGCGTCGTCGAGGTCCAGCGCAATGCCTCCGGTGTGTGGGAGACCGTGCTGGACAGCCAGTACAACCGCCGCATCACCGCGACCACCCCGACCGAGCTCACCGGGCCGGCGGCGGGCAACGCGCAACTGAAGACCGCAGCCGATCCGACCGGCACGAAGGTCATCGGCACGCTGAACAATTGCGCTGGCGGCACCACGCCGTGGGGCACGGTCGTGTCCGGCGAGGAGAACTTCAACCAGTACTTCGCCAACCTCGGCAAGCTGGACGCCGAGTCGCCCGTCGCGATCAATCACGCCCGCTACGGCCTGACGGAAGGCGCCACGGAACGCCTGTGGGAGACCATCTACGACCGATTCGACCTCTCCAGGGAGCCGAACGAGCCGCTGCGCTTCGGCTGGAGCATCGAGATCGATCCGCTCGATCCCACGTCGACGCCGAAGAAGCGCACCGCCCTGGGCCGCTTCAAGCACGAAGGCATCACCTCGTTCGTCACCACCGGTGGCAAGGTCGCCGTCTACACCGGCGACGACGAGCGCTTCGACTATGCCTACAAGTTCGTGACGGCGAAGGCGTACGATCCGGATGTCCGCGAGAACAACCTGGACCTGCTGGACGAAGGCACCCTCTACGTCGCCCGCTTCAACGACGACGGCTCCGGCGACTGGCTGCCGCTGGTCCACGGCGAGAATGGCCTGGACGAGAGCAATGGCTTCACCAGCCAGGGGGATGTCCTCGTCTTCACCCGCCACGCCGCCGACATCCTCGGCGCGACGAAGATGGACCGCCCGGAGGACTTCGAGACCAACCCGGTGAACGGCAAGGTCTACCTCGTCCTGACGAACAACAACCGTCGCGGCACGGAGGACAATCCGGGCACCGACGAGGCGAACCCGCGCGCCGAGAACACCACCGGCCACATCATCGAGATCACCGAGACGGACGGCGATCACGCCTCCACCACGTTCGCCTGGGACATCTTCATCCTCGCGGGCGATCCAGCCGACGAGCACACCTACTTCGCCGGCTTCCCGAAGGACAAAGTCAGCCCGATCGCCTCGCCGGACAACATCACCTTCGACACCACGGGCAACCTCTGGATCTCCACGGACGGCCTGCCGAACTCCTTCGAGGGCAAGAACGACGGCATCTTCGCGGTGCCGGTGGATGGCGAGAATCGTGGCTACCTGCGCCAGTTCCTGAGTTCGGTCACCGGGGCGGAGTGCTCCGGTCCGATCTTCAACCCGGACAGCACCGCGCTCTGGGTCTCCATCCAGCATCCGGGCGAGGGCGGCACCTTCGAGAACCCCGACACCCGATGGCCGGACGGCGACGGCTCGCCGCGCCCGACCGTCGTGCTCGTCACGAAGAACGACGGCGGCGTCATCGGCTCGTAGCCACCGTCACCCACCGTCTACACCGACTTCTGTGCAACGACCCCCGGCAGGCATGCCTGCCGGGGGTCGTTGCTTCCTGCCGCATCGCACCGGGCCGTTCGCGGAGGGATCGCGGGCGGGCCTGACCCACGACACGCCGGCACGGACGTCGACGCGGCCCGTGTGGTGGCGGTGGTTGCCCCCTCGTGCTGGATGTCGAGTCGTGGGCCCGGAATGACGCATCGTGCGGGATCTTCAGCCGCGTCCACGGGAAGGCCGATCGCCGTGAGAGGCGAAGGCGCTGCCCGCCCCGACTGGAACTACGACCGGCGGCGGAACACGATCCGGTAAACGTGGTTGCGCAGATCGGTCCACGCCTGCGTCGCCGCGCCGAGGATGCCCTGTCCCGCCCCGCTCGGGCCGTACTGGTCCAGCTCGTAGGCGCGCACGATCCGGTCGGCGTGATCGCGGGCGGAGGGCACCGCCTCCCCGAACGACGACGCCACCTCGGCGGGCGTCGCGGCGGGAGAGGCGCGAATTCCCGCGAATCGCGCCAGCTTCACCAGACGCGCGTACAACGCCGAGGCGGGACTCAACCCTCGCAAGCCGCGGTTCCAGAGGAACCACATCCCCGCGCCGAAGGCAGTGACGGCCGCGACCGCCGCGCCGGCGATGACCGCCCAGAGGGGGACGCCGCCGCCATCGGTCGGGGTCAGGGCGGGCGGCTCCTGCGCCGTCTCCGGCACCACCGGCGAGGGAGAGGCGACCGCCGCGTCGGCGGACATCGTCTCCGTTGGCTCGGGAGTCACGACCTGCGCGTCCGCGGTCGCCGTCGGCTCCGTCGAAGATGATGGCTGCTCCATCAGCGAGCGGGATGCCGTCGGCTCGAAGGGAATCCAGCCATACCCCGGGAAGAAGGCTTCTACCCAGGCATGCGCGTTCTTCTGGAGGTAGAGATACCCTCCCTGCTCGGCGTCCCAGTCCCCCGGGTAGTAGCCGGTCACGACCCGCGCAGGGACGCCGACGGAGCGCAGCATGACCGCCATCGCCGAGGCGTAATACTCGCAATACCCGCGCTGGCGCTCGAACAGCACGTAGTCGACGATATCGGCGCCCTCCGGCGGAGCGGAGACCGTCTCGTCGTAGACGATCGTCTGCCGGAGGTACGTCTCGATCGCCACAGCCCGCTCGTAGGGCGTCAGGTTGCCGGGCGCGAGTTCGGCGGCGAGGGTCATGGTGCGGGGCGTGACCGTCGTCGGCAATCCGAGATACCGTGCCGTCACCCAGGCGGGGTAGTCGGTGCCCGCCGCCATCAGCTCCTCGGCGGTCGCGGTCGAGGCCGACCCGGTGATGACATACGGCTCGTTCGTGGCGAGGGTACCGTGGGCGCTGACCCGCTCCACATCGTCGTAGACCGGAAGCTGCCCTGTCAGGTAGAGGGTATCCGCGCTGCCATCCGGTCCGGCCGTCCAGCGGGCTACGATGAATCGCTTCGCGAGTTGCTCCACCTCGGCCGTGATGGTGGCCGCCATCGCCGCATCGCCCGGCAGCGGACCGGAGGCGCCGTCCTCGCCATCCAGGGCGGTGGAGAGCAGCAGGCTTCCGAGCCGTTGCACGTCCGGCGGCAACGATCCCAGCGACGACGCCGAGAGCGACCACGGTTCGTTGCTCACCTGCACCCAGGACATCTGCACGGACGTATCGCGATCCGCACTCAGGTAGGTGTCCGTCGTCAGCATCGTGTCACCGGCCGGGGCCAGCGGGACGATCTGCGATGTGGTGGGTGTGCGGCCGCCAGTGACCTCGGACGACAGCAGCACATCCTGCCCGGCCCGGAACGTCATCGATGGCGAGTAGGTGCGGCCATCGTCACCGGTGTTCTGGAAGGTGGAATCGACGTCGGTCTCCCAACCCCGTCCCGTGTAGACGTCGTATCGCTGCGCCGCGAGGTAGGGGGCGCGATCGCCCTGCACGAGCACCTCCGGCTGGTCGCTCAAGGAGAGCGCCCCGCCGACATCGAACGACTCGCCGAACGAGGAGAAGGACCCGCCCTGTTGCGGCCCGAGGTTCGCGCGCTGGCCCAGTGCCTGCTCCAGCCGGGCCTGCAGCGAATCGACCTGCGCGCCGATCGCCTCCGCCATCGGCTGGAAGGCCGACTGCGAGAGCGAGGGCGGCGCGTTCCAGCCCAGGGTCGTCACCAGCAATGCCATCACCGCCCCGACGGAGAGCACTTTCCATCCGGTCGCCGCTGGCGACGATTCCCGGAATCGCGCCCATTCGCGCTGTCGGAGGAAGTACTGGTAGCGGGCGGCCAGCGGGATCGCCAGCAGCAGGTACCCCGCGAGGAACCGCTTGTCCGGGTGCGGCGCGTAGAGCAGGTTGATCAGCACCAGGACGCCCGGCATCAGCACGGCGACCATCACCCAGCCCCGCCGGAAGAGCGTCCATGCCGAGAGGTAGCCGACGAGCCAGACGATGATGCCCATCAGCATCGAGACGAGGTACGCCTCGTCGCCGGATCGCTGCGGGTCGCCCACATACCAGCCGAGCGTGAGGTCGATCAGGGGCCGCACCCGGCTCCGCAGCGAGTCGCCCAGGTCCGGCGCGTTGATGAGGACGAGCATGAAGGCGCTGGCGAACGCGACGACCATCGAGAAGACGTGAGCCACGGAATCGAGCAGCCGCGACTTGCCGAGGATCGAGCCCGTGAACGCCGCCAGCAGGCCCAGCCACGCCATCGGGTAGACGATCCGTTCCCAGTCACCCTGCTCGACGCTGTAGGAGGCCAGCCCGACCAGCGCCATCAGGAGCAGGAACGGCCAGACCCCCTCCGGAAAGAGGCAGTGCCAGAAGGACTCGGACGTAGGCTTCGCAACGGGGAGGGTGGGACGAATCGTCCGGGGGGCAGGGGTGCGCATCGCTCTAGTCTACGCCGCGACGGTCGCGCCCGGTTTCCACACCGGTTGCGACTCGATGCCACTGCCCGCCTCATACCGGGAGACGATCACCCGCTCGGCGGCCAGCGTCTCCGCGAGCGCATCGAGGCCGTGCGCGTCGTCGCCCGCGTCATCCATCACGATCACCGCGCTCACCGGCACCCGCCGCATCACCAGCGACCGCACCGCATCCACCCAACCCGCATCGGGGGAGGCCGTGATCACGATCAGGCCCGACGTGCGGGAGAAGCGGCGCGCCTCGGCGGCGATCGCCTCCCCGAGCGGGCGGCTGCCGAACGGTTGCGCCATCGCCAGCATCTCCATCATCCGGAACCACTGCCGGTGCCCCTGGTCCGCGTTGAGCCGGACCGGCATGGCGCGATTCACGATCAGCCCGACCTTGCGCCCGTCGTTCAACGCGCGTTCGGCCAGCGATCCGGCGAGCGCGACCAGCACTTCCTCGGTCGAATCGAGCGAGGGATAGCGCTCCGATGGGGTGACCGCACGCATCCCCCGCTCGTCGAGGTCGAGCATGATCCAGAGATCGGACGTGGGGTCGGGGTCGAACTCCTTGACCGTCATCACGCCCCGGCGCGCCGTCGCCGTCCAGGAGATGCGGTTCAGTGCATCCCCGGGCGCGTAGTCCCGGAGTCCGGCGATGGTGGATGACGGCACCACACTGGACCGACTCACCGTCTGGCCCCCGCTCATGTGGGCCGCAGGCAACGGGATCGCACTGACATCGATCGGGATGGGATAGACGACGAGATCCTGCCGCACTGGCAGGAACCGCTGGGACAGGAACAACCCCAGCGGGTCGCCCGAGCGCACCCCGACCGGCCCCAGCTGGAACCGTCCCCGCTGCTCGCAGGTCGTCGTGATCGTCCACGCCTCCTCACCGCGCGGTCCCAGCGAGACGACGCGGCTGGCATGGTGATCGGGCAGCGACGAATAGTCGCGGACCTCCACCCAGAGCTTGGGCAGCAGGGCGCGATTGTGGACCGTGATCTGTTCGGTGATCGTCTCGCCCGCGCGGACGCGGTCGAGGGAGAGCGCCCGGGTCAGGCCCAGGCGCACCAGGCTGAAGCGGCTCCAGATCCAGCAGATCACCAGCAGCGCCACGAGGGCGACGATCAGGGGATCGAGCGCCGACCAGTCGTTGACGATCGAGACGATCAGCAGGCCGGCGGCGAGCAACGCGACCTTCAGGCCGTTCACC
>JBQCJS010000219.1:0-4572 GCA_051952485.1 Thermomicrobiales bacterium
CTGACGGTCCCCGGTGGTACACGACGCTCCCCGCGGGGGTTTTGCACCCCGGCGGCGAGCTGATGAGCCTCAGGTCACGGGCGTGAGATACGACGACGCCACAAACCCCTGCTGCCCCGAGGCCTCCACGACGACCGGCACCCAGGTGACGCCATCTGCGGCGACTACCTCCCCGGCAACCCGAACCCGCGTGCCCTTCGCAAGCTCGGCCAGGATCGCACCTGTGCGGGATGCCTCCATCCGGAGGTTGACCCGATCTTCCGACACCGTTGCGAGATCGCCCTCCATCCAGTCCCTGTCTTCGGAATCCGGCACACTCGTGGCAGCGGCCTTCCCACCGACCGAGATCCAGCGGGCCTCGTCCACCAATGGCGACGGCAACACCCGAAGACGTTCAGCGGGCGCGTCAATGATGCCCTTGTCGTTGTACGCCGCTTGCTGAAATGCTATCCACCCTTCGAACGGCATTCCCGGCACGAGCATCACGCTCGCATCCGGCACGGGAGGCGTCAGTGCGAGGACGTGGGCCCACGGATCACCCGTGGCATCCGTGATCTGCACGGCAGACGGCGAGAACAGCGCCGGGCGGTCGCTGGCATTCTCGATCTTCAGGCGGGCGGCGATCCACGATGGAATGTTCCGCGGGGTGCTCTGCGCAAACCTCCGCAACTCCTCCCCGGCCAGATCCGCCACAGCCTGCCCCTCGACAACCTCGACGAGCGACACGATCCAGTTAGCCGCCAGCACCGGTTCACCGACCACCGCCGGAGCCTCCGGTGTCAGACCCGCGCCAATCGCCGACCCATCCACCGGCTGAGCGACGGGCATGGTCGAATCGGGATGCAACGCGAATGCGGCATCCCGCCAGTCCGGTCCTGGCAGCGCATCGGCGTACCACAGCCACAGCCCCGGATACGGGTCGCCATCGCTCAGGAAGACCATCCACCCGTCGATGGCCTGCCCGGAGTCGACCATCCCTTCGGAAGGCCGGGGAACAGCGAGGTCCGGGCTGCCGCGAAAGACGCCATCCCCACCAGAGACGAGAAAACGGAAGCTTCCGAAGAGCCGTCGCACGGTGGCGCCGTTCTCGGCATGAACCCGAACGGCAACGAAGGCCAACCCATCAGGAGGGGCAGTGTTCGCCGTGTTCCACCCCGCGACCAGGGCAGCGGCGGCGTCCGCCAGCGCCACTTCATCAACGCGAATCGACCACTGATCCCAGATGCCTGCTGTCCCGAGGGCTATCATCGCGTCCCAGTCCCGAGTGGCACGATTGTCGTGCGTGTGAGGCCATAGCGCGATGATACCGGACTGGGAGCAGGCAACGGCGCACGATCGCGACTGGCATACGCGACGCCGCCGGGGGATTGCTCCCCGGCGGCGGTCCCGATGTCGTGATGGTGATGAACGGCGCCTAGTGGCGGTCGCCGATCGGCTCCCAGTGCAGGTCCGTCGAGCCGACAAACTCCGACTGCGGCCGGATGAGGCGGTTGTGCTCCACCTGCTCCAGCACGTGCGCCGTCCAGCCGACCGACCGCGCGACCGCGAAGGTCGGCGTGAACATGTCGCCCGGCAACCCGACCGCCGCCAGCACCGCCGCCGAGTAGAACTCGACGTTCGTGTAGAGCCGCCGCCCCGGCTTCCGCTCCTCCAGCGTCGCGAGGACGACATCCTCCGTCGTCTTGGAGAGGGCGAAGAACTCCGGCGTGCTCGCCGTCTCCGCCAGGCCGCGCAGCACCTCGGCGCGCGGGTCCTCCGCCTTGTAGACGCGGTGGCCGAACCCCATCAGGCGATCGCCGCGATCCATGGCCGCCGTCACCCACGCCTGCACGTTCGACTCGTCGCCGATCTCGTTCAGCATGTCCAGCACCTTGGAGGGCGCGCCGCCGTGCAGCGGTCCCTTCAGGGCGCCGATCGCGCCGGTGATGCAGGAGCAGAGGTCGGACTGCGTAGAGGCGATCACCCGCGCCGTGAAGGTGGACGCATTCAGGCCGTGATCGGCCAGCAGGATCAGGTAGGTCTCCAGCGGCTTCCAGTGCTTCTCCTGCGGTTCCTCGCCGAAGAGCTGCCACAGGTAGTTCTGGGCGGTGTTCAGGTCCGCCCGGCCCTTGATCGGCTCCAGGCCCTGCCGCAGCCGGAAGAAGGCGGCGAGGATGCCGGGGATGCTGGCGGCGAGGGCGATCGCCTCCTCCTGGTCCGGCGTCTCGTCGTAGACCTCCGGCAGCACCGCGCCCAGCAGGGAGACGCCGGTGCGCAGCGCGTCCATCGGCGCGGCGTCGGCGGGAATCACGCGCAGGCCGTCGATCACGGCCTGCGGCAGGTAGCGATGGGTCGCCATCTTCTCGTTGAATTCGGCCAGCTCCTGCTCGTTCGGCAGGTGGCCGATCCAGAGCAGGAAGGCGACCTCCTCGAAGGAGGCGTGCCCGGCCAGCTCGTGGATATCGTAACCGCGGTAGACCAGCCGTCCCTCTTCCCCGAAGACATGGCTCAGGGCGGTCGACGCCGCGACGACCCCTTCCAGCCCGTTGGGCTTGGGATACTCGATGGTCGGGGCAGTACTGCTTGCATTCGCCATGGAACGGAATCCTCCTCAGCGTCGTGGTGGATGGGGGTGCGGACCTGATCGTCGTGGATGCGGCGCGACCGGTGCGGTCGCCATGCGAACGTCGGTGGGGATGACCAGGGTGCCGCGCGACGGTGCGCGGCCGAGGGCTGGAGTGGACGGTTCTCCGCGCCGGCCCGGCGACGGTCGTCCCCGCCCGCCATCCGCACCGGAACACTCCCCGTGCATGCCATCGATCTTCCGATCGCGCCGGTATCCCCGCCAGACCTGCATGCCTCTGTGGGGGAATCGTAGCACGCATGCGACGCCGCGAGAACGGCAGGATGGGCAGGTCGGGGAGGCAGGCAGCCCTCGGCGCACCGACGGTGCGCCTGCATGCCCCATCCGCCCCGTTCATCGCGCAGAGGTGTGACAACTTGACACAATCCATGCCGCCTGCTAGAGTACGTACACCTCAGCCTTCCCTTCTGAGGCGGCCAGTGGCGGTCGTGGAGTTCCATCCCTCTGCGGCCGCAGACTGGTTTTTTTGCGCCCATCGTCCCGCCGGATCGCGAGCATGCCCGCCACCCCAGCATCCACGGCCTCCCCGGCAAGCCCGCACGATGACGATGCCGCCGCACCTGCCACCGCCTCCCTCCGCGACACGATCTTCGCCAACCAGCAACTCTGGCTCGATCGCCTCGCCACCGGCCTGCCCTATCCCCGTCAGCCAGGTCCCGTGCCGCCGGCGCCCGCCATCGCCGCACGCCTCTGGCACGTCGGCGGCCTCCAGGTCACGCGCACCGGCCGCTCCGGCGTGATCATGGCGGGCGATCCGGCCGCGTCCCCCCTTCCGGATCTCGCCCCTGCCGTCGACCGAGTCCTGGGCTGGCTACGCACGCGCGGTTCCGGCGATGTCCTCGCCTGGGCTGCGACGCCACGCCCGGATCTCGAGGTCGCGCTCCTGGCCCGGGGGGCTCGCGATTCCTTCGCCCCCCACTGGATGTGGAAGCCCCTCGACCGCCCCATCCCGGCCTTCACCCCGCCCGCGCACATCGAGATCCGCCTCGCGACACCAGCCGACCGCGCCGACATCCTCACGAACCCCGGCATCCCCTACCTCGATGCGGACCAGCTGACCACGATGCTGGCCCTGGGTGAACAGTCGGCGACGGGCGGTCCGGTCGTCCGCGTGGTGATCGCCCGGGAAAGCGGAATCCTCCGTCGCAGCCGGGTGATCGGTGTGGGCGCGGTGAACCTGGATGCCCGCGAGGCCGCGGCCAACCTCTTCAACCTGGGTGTCGACCCGGATGCGCGGGGGCGGGGTATCGGCACGGCGCTCACCCTGGCCGCGCTGGCCGTGGCCCGGCAGGATGGCGCGGTGGGCCTCGGCCTCAACGCGACCCCCGACGGCGAACGGGTCTATCGCAAGCTGGGGTTCCGCACCATCGGCGCCGGGCAGACATGGTTCCTGTCCGCCGCGCGCCTCCGCCACCTCCCGGATGCCGCCACGATCGCCTTCGCCGAGGCCCTGGCCCAGGGCGACCTGGCGACGCTCGATCCGGAGCTGGCGGGGCTGGCGGACCTGCCGATGCTGCCGAACGGGGAGTCGCCGGTCGTCTTCGCGGCGCGGTTCGTGGCAAGCGGGCGGGCCGACGCGGTCATCCGCTGGCTCATCCGGCGCGGGGCGACGCCGGACATCGTCGCCCTGTGGACGGTCGGGCTCCGGGATGAGGCGACCGCGCTGATGACCGATCCCCGGTTCCGCGACCGCCGGGCCGGCCACCGCGCCACGACACCGCTGCACGACGCGATCGAACGCGACGACCTGGAACTGGCCCGCGCGTTGATCGACGCCGGGGCGAACCGGGCGATCCGCGACACGCAGTACCACGGCACCGCCGCCGACTGGGCGCGGGCGTTGCACCGGCCAGCCATCGCGGCACTGCTCGCCGCCGACCAGTCCCACCCATCCTGACGACGCGAAACCACATGGAGACGGGCATCCTGCATGAGGATGCCCGTCTCGT
>JBQCJS010000220.1:0-5933 GCA_051952485.1 Thermomicrobiales bacterium
GTTTGAGGAGGCTTCGCCGGCATGGCGCTGCAACCAGCTCAGAAAGAAGAGATCATCGCGTCCACCCTTCTGCACGACACCGACACGGGGTCGGCTAAGGTGCAGATCGCGCTCCTGACGGAGCGCATCACCGGGTTGACCGATCACCTGCGCCGTCATCGCGGCGACCATCACTCCCGCCGTGGTCTGCTCAAGCTCGTCGGTCGCCGTCGCCGGCTGCTGGCCTACCTGAGCGAGCAGGACATCGAGCGGTACCGTGCGACGATCGCGCGCCACGGCCTGCGTCGGTAGGCACGGAGCGGGTGGGAATCGTCGCCAGCCACGTCATCAACGCTGAAGGCGCGACAGGCCGCCTGGTTCGGTGGATCGTGTCGACGATGTGAACAGGGAGGCCCGGGATCGCCAGATCCTGGGCTTTCCCTTGCGCAACAGGATCGCCGCCGGAATGGCTCCAGGGTCATGTGTGCGGCATGAACAACGGGAAGGAGTCGGTTTTCGGTTTGCCTGGATGGCATTGAGGCATTGGAGCGGCGCGAGCGAGCCGGTCGCCCCGCTCCAGTTCCTCAATCCGCCGGGCGCACGCTGTCGGTTGGACGACATCGTTCGCATGCCGGCCGGGCAGGACGCCCGAGCCGGACCCTGATGGAGGAATCGATGCTTCCCGATTACGCATTGGAGAAGATCAAGACCGTTTCGATGCCCGTGGGCAACGAGACGCTGAGCCTGGAGACCGGACGTCTCGCCGAGCAGGCGGGCGGCGCGGTGGTCGTGCAGCTGGGCAACTCGATCGTGCTGAGCACGGTCGTTGGCGACAGGAAGCCGAAGGAAGACCTGCCGTTCTTCCCGCTGACCGTCGATTACGAAGAGCGGATGTATGCTGCCGGCAAGATCCCGGGCGGCTTCATCAAGCGCGAAGGTCGCCCGACCGAGGCCGCGATCCTCGCTGCTCGCCTCACGGACCGCCCGATCCGCCCGCTCTTCCCGAAGGGATACCGCGCTCCGGTCCAGGTGATGACCACGGTCCTCTCCGCCGACCAGGAGAACGACCCGGACATCCTGTCGATCATCGGCGCCTCCGCCGCGCTGACGATCTCGCCGATCCCGTTCGATGGTCCGGTCGGCGCTGTCCGGATTGGCCTCGTCGATGGCGAGCTGATCGTGGACCCGACCTTCCACCAGCTCGATGAGAGCGACCTCGATCTCGTCGTGGCCGGCACCGCCGACGCCATCATGATGGTCGAGGGCGATGCCAACCAGATCCCGGAGGATCGCCTCCTGGACGCGATCGCGCTCGCGCACGAGCAGATCCGCAAGATCGTCGATCTGCAGCTGCAGCTGGCGGCGCAGGTGAACGTCGAGAAGTGGACCTTCGAGGCTCCCCAGAAGAACAAGCAGCTCATCGCCGATGTCTCCGCCTTCCTCGGCGATCGCCTGCGCGAGTCGGTCCGCAATCCGGACAAGGTCGTGCGCCTGGAGGCGACGAGCGGACTCGAGGCCGAGGCGATCGCCGCCCTCGCGGGTGAGGGCGGCCAGTATACGGCCAACGAGGTCTCGGACGCCTACCAGGGCCTGCTGAAGGCCGAGGTGCGGAACGGCATCCTGGAGGACGGCATCCGCCCGGATGGCCGTACCACCGAGCAGATCCGCCCGATCTGGACGCAGGTCGGATACCTGCCGCGTGCCCACGGCTCGGCGATCTTCACGCGCGGCCAGACGCAGGTCCTGACCGTGGCGACCCTCGGGTCGACCTCGGAGGAGCAGCGGCTCGACTCGATCAGCCCGGAAGATCACAAGAGCTACATCCATCACTACAACTTCCCGCCGTACAGCGTGGGCGAGGCGCGTCCGCTGCGCGGCGCCAGCCGTCGGGACATCGGGCATGGCGCGCTCGCCGAGCGGGCGCTCGTGCCGGTCCTCCCGAGCGAGGACGAGTTCCCCTACACCATGCGCCTCGTCTCCGAGGTCGTGAGCTCGAACGGGTCCACCTCGATGGCGAGCGTCTGCGGTTCCACGCTGGCGCTGATGGACGCCGGGGTGCCGATCGAGAAGCCGGTCGCTGGTGTGGCGATGGGCCTCGTCCTCGATGCCGACAACGACCGCTACACGGTCCTGACCGACATCCAGGGCATGGAAGACGCCCTCGGCGACATGGACTTCAAGGTGGCCGGGACCGATGAGGGTGTCACCGCGATCCAGATGGACATCAAGGTCAAGGGCATCACGCTCGAGATCATGCGGCAGGCCCTGAGCCAGGCGCACACGGGCCGGCAGTTCATCCTCGGCAAGATGCTGGAGACGATCGCGGCGCCGCGCGGCGAGCTTTCGTCCTTCGCCCCGAAGGTCGAGACGCTGAAGATCGACTCCGGCAAGATCGGCGCGGTCATCGGCCCCGGCGGCAAGATGATCCGCTCGATCCAGGAGGAGACCAACTCCAAGATCGACATCCAGGACGACGGCACGGTGACCATCGCCTCGCCGTCCGCCGAGGGGCGTGAGGCCGCGAAGGCGAAGATCCTGGGTCTCACCACCGAGGTGAAGGTCGAGCGCGGCGAGAAGTACACCGGCAAGGTGGTGACGATCATGCCGTTCGGCGCGTTCGTCGAGATCCTTCCCGGCAAGGACGGCCTGGTTCACATCTCGGAGCTGTCGGCGGATCCGGCCGTCCGCGTCGAGCGGGTCGAGGATGTCGTCAATGTCGGTGACGAGATCGAGGTGGTGGTGATCGAGGTCGCGCCGAACGGGAAGGTCAGCCTCTCCCGCCGTGCGGCGATCACCGGGGTGTTGCCCGATCCGAAGCCGGAGCGGCCGCGTTCCGGCGGCGGCGATCGTGGCCCGCGCCGCGATGACCGGCGCCCGTCCGGTGGTGGCGATCGCGGACCGCGCCCGCCCCGGTAGACAGGTCGATCGAGTCACAAGGCCCACGAGCGATTCGCTCGTGGGCCTTGTCGTTGTGCGTCAGCATGTGAATCGTGGGCTACGGGACCGGGGTTCCCCCCGCCTGCTTCGTCGCCTCCTCGGCGACGGTGGTGCCGATATCGCTGAGCCAATCCTGGCCCGTTCCGGTATTGAAGAAGATCGCGAGGCCGACACACACCAGGATGCAGAGCCCGAGCAGGCCAAGCACGATCCAGAGCCAGATGCGGCGTTTCGGCTTCGGCGGTGGTCCGAGGCTGGACATTCGCCAGTTCGGATCGTCGTCGTTCGTGCCGCCGCCTCCCCCGGCCGAGCCAGCCAGCGGCTGTCCCGCGCCGCCGAGGAAGCTCGGCTGCACCGGCGGGGGGAATCCGTATCCGCCAGCGCTGGAGGTTCCCTGCGTTCCCGACTTCGCGGCATCGGAGGCGAAGACCGGCTCCTCGTGCGCATCGGGGGCCGCGAATGGATCGACCACGTCCGGCTGGGCCTGGGGCTCGGGTTCGACCGGAGCGGCGGGTTTGGGGCGCAGCAGGCGCGTTCCGCAGTTCGAGCAGAAGTGGTCGCCCGCCTTGTTCTCGTGACCGCATTGCGGACACCGGATCATCTCGTCGCTCATTCGTCTCCAATCGGTGCGAGCAGCGTGTCATCGTCGGTGGGCGAATGGCCCATTCTGGTCTGCTGGAAGTGTACCCGCACTGCAGAACGCGACCAAGAGAACCTGCCGCCAATGCACGGTGCGGACACACGAACGGGGGAGCACCGGATCGCATCCGGCGCTCCCCCGTCGATCGGTGAGGCTTACTTGTTCAGGCGCGGATCGAGCGCGTCGCGCAGGCCGTTGCCGACGAGGTTGAAGCAGAGCGAGGTGATGAAGATGAAGAAGCCCGGCAGGAACGCATACGTCCAGGACTGCGTATAGAACTGGTACGCCTCGTTCAGCATGTTCCCCCAGGAGGGAATCGGAATCCGCACACCGAAGCCGAGGTAGCTCAGCGTGGCTTCCGTGATGATGAGGCCCGGCAGGGCGAGCGATGCCCAGACGATGACGATGGAGAGCACGTTCGGGAAGATATGGGAGACGATGATGCGCCGGTCCGATGCGCCGACGAGGCGCGCGGCCTCCACGAACTCCCGATGCCGCAGCGCGAGCACTTCACCGCGAATGAGGCGGGAGACGCCGGTCCAGGAGATCGAGGCGATGACGACCGCGAGGCCGACCGGACCCGGCCGCCACCAGACGGAGACGAGCAGCAGGAGGGTAATGCCGGGGATCGAGATCACGACATCCACGAAGCGCATCAGGATGTTGTCGATCACGCCGCCGAAGAAGCCGGCGATCGACCCGACCGTGCCGCCGATCACGAAGGTGAAGATCAGGGAGAGGAACGCCACGAGCATCGACACGCGACCGCCGTAGGCCAGGCGGGTGAGGATATCGCGCCCGTTGGCGTCGGTGCCGAGGATGTAGCTGGAGTTCTTGAACGGCGGAAGCAGCTGGTTGCGCAGGTCGCCGGTCTCGTAGTCGTGCCCGGTCAGCCGGGCGACGATGGGAGCGCCGAACGAGAAGGCGATCAGGATGACGCTGATCGCGAGGGCGACCATGGCGACCTTGTCTCGCCGGAACGACCCCCAGGCGCGGCTGTAGAAGCTGCGGGACTTCTTCAGGTGGTCGCGGTCTTCGATGGCGGAGCCGAGGGTTGCGGGCGCCTCGATGTTGGTTGATGTCTGCATTGCCATAGAGTCGTGCACCTTTCCGGGACGAGCTTCCCGGTGCTCGGGAGATTGCTAGTCGTACCGGACGCGGGGATCGAGGACGCCGTAGAGAACGTCGGCGATGAGATTGCCGATGACCGTGAGCGTCGCCAGCATCATGACGCAGGCCATGGCCACGGAGTAGTCGTTGCTGTTCAGCGACTTGATGATCTGCTGGCCGATACCGGGATAGGCGAAGACATTCTCGGTGATGAGGGCGCCGCCGAACAGATCCGGAATGGTGAGGCCGATCAATGTCACCAACGGGAGGATGGCGTTGCGGAAGGCATGCGACATCAGGACGATGCGCGTCTTGAGGCCCTTCGCGCGCGCGGTGCGCACGTAGTCCTGGTTGATCGTCTCCAGCATCTGGGTCCGGATGTAGCGGCTCCAGCCGGCGATGTTGAGCAGCGCGAGCGTCGTCGCGGGCAGGATGAGGTGTTGCAACCGGTTCATGAAGGTGTCGGGTTCGCGCAGGTTGCGCACGCCGCTGGTCGGGAGCGAGGGCAGGCCCCATTCCTGAAACTTCACGGCGAAGAGGATGATCATGAGGAGACCGAGCCAGACGGTCGGCACGGAGAAGAAGCCGGTCGTGAGGATGGTCGTGATGCGGTCGAAGAGCGAGTTGCGCTTGACGGCGGAATAGACGCCGAGGGGGATGGCGATGATCAGTGAAATGACCAACGAGGTGACCGCAAGCAGGAGGGTATTCGGCAGAGCGGCGGCGATGATGTCCGTGACTGGCCTGTAGTTGGTGAAGCTGATGCCGAAATCACCCCGGAGGGCGTTGCCGAGCCAGATGAAGTAGCGCTCATACCAGGGAGCGTCGAGTCCGAGGTTGGACTTGATGCGGGCGATGTCTTCCGGCTTGATCGACGGGTTGAACTCGAACTGATTCGTCGGGCTCCCCGGCACAAGATTCAGGAGGGCAAACACGATAAAGGAGATCCCGAGTAGGAGCGGAATCATGCCGAGCACCCGGCGGATGATGTAGCGTGTCATGGCGACCTCGGAAGCGAAGCGGGATCTTCTCGCGAACGTACGCGCGGCGGGGATTCGGCAGCCAAGCGCCCGGAGGGCGATGGGAGTGACGCTGCCTGCGAACGGCCGCAGGGTACCGGAATCCGGGCAATGGGTCCATCGGCGCGAAGGGGTTCAATGGCCGTGGGGGGCCGGGCCCCCCGGGGGGGGCGCGGCCCCCCCCCCCGGGCCCCGCGCGGCCCCCCCCCCCCCCCGGCGCGCCCCCACCCCACCCACACGCTCGGCCC
>JBQCJS010000221.1:0-3119 GCA_051952485.1 Thermomicrobiales bacterium
CCACGCGCCCCTTTTCCATCACACGAGGATTCCCCACATGGCCACCTTCGACGACCTCTCCACGTCCATCGCCACGATGCGCGAACGCATCGATCAGCTCCGGAGGCGACTTTGACCTCGCCAACGATCAACGCGAGTTCGAGGACCTCGAGCGACGCAGCAGCGACCCGGGATACTGGGATAACCCGGACGAAGCCCAGCTTGGCATGAGGCGGATGGGCGAACTCCGCGCCCGCCTCGATACCTGGCGCGACCTCGAGAAATCGTCCGCCGACCTTGGCGACCTGCTCGAAATGGCGGTTGGCGACCCGGAGATGATGGGCGAGATCGAGCAGGAGCGTGATGCCCTGCTCGCAAAGCTCGACACGCTGGAACTCGAATCCGCGCTCAATGGTCCGCACGACCGCTCGAACGCGATCCTCGTCGTCCATTCAGGCGAGGGCGGGATCGACGCGCAGGACTGGGCCTCCATGCTGGCCCGCATGTACCTGCGCTGGGGCGAGCGCAAGGGTTTCAAGGTGGAGATGCTCGATTCCACCGACGGCGAGGAAGCGGGCGTCAAGAACGCCACGATCGAACTCAAGGGAGCGAATGCGTACGGCCTGCTGAAGGGCGAGGGCGGCTCCCATCGCCTCGTGCGCCTCTCGCCGTTCGATTCCGCCCATCGCCGGCACACCGCCTTCGCCCTGGTGGAGGTGCTGCCGGAGATCGAGTCCGACAACGAGATCGACCTCAACCCGGACGATGTCCGCGTCGATACCTACCGCGCGTCCGGCGCCGGTGGCCAGCACGTCAACAAGACCTCGTCGGCGGTGCGCCTCACCCACCTGCCGACCGGGATCGTCGTCACGTGCCAGAACGAGCGCAGCCAGCTCCAGAACCGCGAATCCGCCTTCAAGATCCTGCGCTCGCGCCTGCTGGAGATGAAGCTGAAGGCCGAGGCCGAGGAACTGTCCAAGATCAAGGGAGACATGCGGGCGGCGGGATTCGGCAATCGCAGCCGCTCCTACGTCCTCCAGCCCTACACCCAGGTGACCGATCACCGCACGGAGATGAGTGTCGGCGACGCCCAGGGCGTACTCGACGGCAACCTCGATCCGTTCATCGACGCGTACCTGCAGGCCCAGATCACCCCAGACGCGCAGGAAGCGGCGTCGGCATGATGGCGGCGGGGCGGACCAGCGGCAACTGGAGAAGGTGGAGCGTCACGCTCCTGATCGCCACCCTCTGCCTTTCGCTGCTCGCCCCGCTTCCCGTCCCCGGCAGCGCGAGCGCCGGAGCCGCGACGCCAGCATCCCCGCCCGCGACGCAGACGAACGCGACGCCCTCGCCGCAGTCGATCGTGGACCGGACGACGGTCGCGATCGACTTCCCGGTCGGGCTGCGCTTCACCGGGGAACTGACGTTGCCCGAGGACGCGACAACGCTCTCCTTCCTCTACCAGGCGGGTTACGACGACGGCTGGAACCTGATCGACGTCCCGGCCACCGACATCGCGAAAGGCGATGGAGACACGATCACCATCGACACGACGCTCGATTTCCAGTCGTTGCAGGTGCCGCTGGGGGTCCATCTCGCCTATCTCTGGACCGCAAGGACTTCGGACGGCCAGGCGCTCTCCGGGATCGCGGAGACCGACTGGTACGACAACCGGCAACCGTGGCAGGAACTAGGCAGCGACCAGATCGTGCTCCGCTTCTACGGCATGGACGAGGCATTCGCGCAGACGATCCTCGATTCGGCACAAGGGACCGTGACCGACCTCGAACGCCGCTACCACCTCGCCCGCAGCGAACGGCTCGCACTCTGGATCTATCCCGAAGCGACTGCCTTCCGGGATGGACTGCCGGCGAACTTCAGGGAGTCGGTCGTCGGGGGATCGGTGGTCGGGTATCCGCTCATCGTGGCGGTCATCCCGCCCGGATCGCAATCCGAGGTGGGGCGGATCATCCCCCACGAGATCAGCCATCAGGTGCTGTTCCAGGCGACGCGCAACCCGTTCAGCCTGCTGCCGACCTGGTTCGATGAGGGCATGGCGACGCACATCCAGATCGGCGGCACCAGTGGCTACCTGGGCATGGCGATCGCGGCGGAGCGGCAGGGCGCGCTCTTCGACCTCGCATCGCTGGCGGGATCGTTCCCGTACACGCCGTCTCAGGCGAGCCTCGCCTACGCCGCCAGCTGGACCGCGATCGCCTACATCGAGGAGCGGTGGGGCGAGGATGGAATCGCCGCGCTGATCAAGGCGTTCGGCGAGGGACTTCCCGAGGAGCAGGCGGTGCCGCAGGCGCTCGGCGTCACGATGACGCAGTTCACCGCCGACTGGAAATCCTGGCTCGCGGCCCAGGGGTGATCCCGGCGCGGGCCAACCGGAGCACACCACGATCCTCGGACTCCCGGACACACCTGCATCAGCATCGTCGCCACGAAAGGACCACCATCGCATGTACTGGACGAAGAAGCATGTGCTCGTCTGCACCTCCAACCACTGCAACCAGAAGGGCGCGATGGATGTCATCGGCCGCTTGCGGCTGGACATCGTGCGCAAGAAGCTGGATGCCGAGATCCTGGTAAACAACTGCGGCACGATCGACATTTGCGACATCGGGCCGAACATGGTGATCTATCCCGACAACATCATCTATCGTGGCGTGACCGTGAAGGACATCCCGGAGATCGTGGAGCACCTGAGGGGCGGCCCGGTGGTGGAGCGCCTGGTCGTCAGCGCCACCGCGCCGGAGGAGCAGGTGCGACGGGGCTTCTACGAACGCCTGATCGCGATTGACGGTGGCCTGGAGCCCGGCCCGACCGACGAGCTGGCGGTCGAATCCGGCCTGGATGCGGCGTTCGTGGCCGAGCAGTTGCGTCGCGGGTTCATGGCGCGAAAGCCGGATGCCGATGGCCTGGAACGCTGCATCGCCACCAAGAAGGCGCTCGACCGCTACCGCCTGCGCTGAGCGCACCCTCCGCGGATGGACGCTCCGGTCGTCCCCGCCGCCCAATCCGTGGTATACACGCGCAACGTTTCGAGCGGCGCATCCTTCGGGTGCGCCCGCATCGTGCCGATGCCATCAAGAACGGACTTCCGTGAGCACGACAGCGCCGTCACCGACTCCACA
>JBQCJS010000222.1:0-3101 GCA_051952485.1 Thermomicrobiales bacterium
GCCTTGGCAGCATGGGCAACCTCGGGCTACGGGACATGATCGCTCGTGCCTGGCCACCGCCACCGCCACCGCTACCTAACCGGATTGCGGGGTAAACCAGCCTGCCTCACGCCAACGACACGGAGGGAGCGCCAATCGTGGCGCTCCCTCTGTGTCGTCTATCGAGTGCCGGACCAGGATCAGGCCTGCGACTCCGGCCTGCTCCACGTCCAGTCCGCGATCTCCGGCGGGTCCTGCAGGTGATCGTAGGCGTACTGCGTCGCCTGCTGGATCAGCGTCCGCAACTCGGTCACCACGCCATCCGCCATGTTCTGGAAGCGTTCGGCGCGGCGGATGGCCTCCATCGCGATGTGATAGCGGCTCATGCTGTTCATCACCACCATGTTGAATGGCGTGGTGGTCGTGCCCTGCTCCTGGAAACCCTTCACGTGGAAGCGCGTCGGGTTCGGACGGCGGTGGACCAGCTGATGAATCGCCCGCTGGTACCCGTGGAAGGCGAAGACCACCGGCTTGTCGGCGGTGAAGAGGTCGATGAAGTCCGTCTCCCCCATGCCGTGCGGATGCGATCCCTGGGCGAACATCGTCATCAGGTCGACCACGTTCACGAAGCGCAGGCGCAGGTCGGGCACATGCTCCTGCAACCACTGCGAGGCCGCCAGGGCCTCCATCGTCGGGACATCGCCCGCGCAGGCGATGACGACATCCGGCACGAGACCGCCCTCGTTGCCGGCCCACTCCCAGATCCCCGCGCCCTTCGTGCAATGCGCGATCGCCTCGTCCATCGTCAGGTACTGCAGGTGCGGCTGCTTGTCCGAGACGATGAGGTTGACGTAGTTCTTGCTGCGCAGGCAGTGATCGGCGACGGAGAGCAGGGTGTTCGCATCCGGCGGCAGGTAGATGCGGGAGACATCGCCACGCTTGGACAGCACCACATCGACCAGGCCCGGCCCCTGGTGGCTGAAGCCGTTGTGGTCGTTCCGCCAGCAGGTGGAGGAGAGGAGGATGTTCAGCGATGGCACCGGTTCGCGCCACGGCAGGTGATTCGCCTCCTGCAGCCACTTCGCATGCTGCACCGTCATCGAGGCGGAGACCATCGCGAAGGCCTCGTACGTCACGTAGAGCCCGTGCCGCCCGGTGAGGTTGTAGCCCTCCAGCCACCCCTCGCAGAGATGCTCGCTGAGAACCTCCATCACCCGCCCGTCGGTGGCCAGGCGGCTGTCGATGTCGATCACCGGGCCGACGAAGCAGCGCTGCTCCGTCTCGAGGATCGCGCCGAGGCGGTTCGACTGGAGTTCGTCCGGGGAGAAGACGCGGAAATCGGTCGGGTTATCCCGGTAGACGTCGCGCAGGAAGACGCCGAGCGGCTGCGTGTTCTCGACATCGATCGCCCCCGGCGCGGGGATGTCCACGGCGTAGTCGCGGAAGTCCGGCAGGTTCAGCGGGCGCTTCGCGCCACCGTTCGCGGCGGGAATGGCGCCCATCCGCTTGTCACCCTCGGGTGCCAATGCCTTCAGCTCCGGAACCAGGCGCCCCTTCTCGTCGAAGTGGCGCTCCGGATGGTAGCTGCGCAGCCACGACTCCAGCATCTCCAGGTGATCGGGGTTGTCGATCACGCCGGAGAGCGGCACCTGGTGCGCGCGGAAGGTCCCGGAGACGGGAATCCCGTCGACCACCTCCGGGCCGGTCCAGCCCTTCGGCGTGCGCAGGACGATCGCGGGCCAGCGCGGGCGCTCCGTGACCTCCCCGGCGGCGCGCGCGGTTTCCTGGATCTCCCGGATGCGGGCGTAGCAGGCGTCGAGCGTCGCCGCCATCGCCTGGTGGATCGTGGCCGGATCGCCGCCCTCGATGAAGTGGACCTCGTAGCCCTGGCTCTCGATGGCGTGCTTCACGTCGTCATCGGAGGAGCGCCCGAGCACGGTCGGGTTGGCGATCTTGTACCCGTTGAGGTGCAGGATCGGCAGCACCGCGCCATCGTGGACCGGGTTGAGGTAATACGGGCCCTTCCACGACGCCGCGAGCGGACCGGTCTCCGCCTCGCCATCCCCGACCACGGCAATCGCGATCAGGTCCGGGTTGTCGAAGACAGCCCCGAAGGCATGGGTGAGCACGTACCCGAGCTCGCCGCCCTCGTGGATGGAGCCCGGCGTGGTGACGGAGACGTGGGAAGGGATGCCTCCCGGCGCGGAGAACTGGCGGAACAGCCGGCGCATCCCGTCGAGGTCCTCGCCGATCTCCGGGTAGATCTCGGAATAGGTGCCCTCCATGTAGACCTGCGCGACGAGCGCCGGTCCGCCATGTCCCGGACCGGCGAGGTAGATGGCGTCGATGCCATGCTCCCGGATCAATCGGTTCAGGTGGACATAGATCAGGTTCAGGCCGGGCGAGGTGCCCCAGTGACCGAGCAGGCGCGGCTTGATGTGTTCGGCGCTCAGCGGCTCGCGCAGGAGCGGGTTGTCCTTGAGGTAGATCTGGCCGATGGTGAGGTAGTTCGACGCTTCCCAGTAGCGCTGCATCAGGTCCAGCGTCGCCTCGTCCAGGGGCGTCCCCTCCGGGACCGTCCCCGGCGCGACGTCCACCGACCCGGACGTGACGACACTGGAGATTGCGGGATCGAACGTGAACGGGTGAGCCATGCGTCGCTCCTCCTGATTTGACCAACCGACCGGCTGTGCGTCGCTACCGGCGAACTGGGCGTCCCGCCGCGGACCTCCGGCCCGGGACGACGTTCCAACGTCCTGGTGACGCCGCACGATCCCTTCCAGCGGGGCGCCCGGCGACGGTCGCGCGGACCGGAATCCCGGCTTTGCCATCACCATCGATAGTACGACGCCCACCGCCCCAAGGTTATGTGATGAAAATCACAATCATGTCAAATCCGTGTCATCCCTCACGCCGGGCGCAGGTCGGCCTCGGGTCCGGGGGCTGCCTGCCACCGGCGTTTCCCGGGATCGAGAAGCACCGTACACTGTGCGGTACGGGACCCCAACCACCATGGACGATGCCACGCGATTCCGGAGAACGCCGTGCCCACGACCGACGCGACCCCCGACCCCTCACTGATCCGCGAGACGACCGCCGGGCCGGTGCGCGGCCAGCGATGC
>JBQCJS010000223.1:0-2195 GCA_051952485.1 Thermomicrobiales bacterium
GTCGGGTCCTCGATGGGATCGGTTGGTCCCCGCATCTCCTTCTCCTCCGGCCGCACCGGCACTTGCCAATTCGGCCTGCCCAGAGTCATCGCAAACGAGGTATCGCGCGGCGATTGTGACTGGTGTCGCTCATCAGGCCCGGCGGACCGACGGGACGACTTCCACCGCAACGTGCTTCATGACCGGTTGCCGGCTCTTCGGGCTGAACGACGCCGCCGGAAGCAGCACGTTCAACTCCGGCATGTACCCCATCACCGATCCCGTCGGAATGTCATACCGCACCGCCTGGTAGCCGTAGACCGTCCGCCGCGATCCGTCTGGCGCGGTGCTGGTGATGTCGATCCGATCGAACTCCTTCAGGCCCTTCGCCGCCATGTCCTCCGGGCTCATCAGGAGCAACGTACGCAGGTTCCTTACCCCCCGGTAGCGGTCGTCGTTGGTGTAGATGGTCGTGTTGAACTGGTCGTGCGAGCGCATGGTGCTCAGCATCAGCTGGCCGGCCGCCGGCAGCACGTCCGGCAATCCCTCCGCGGCGAACCCCGCCTTGCCGGACGGGGTCAGGAAGATCCGCTCCCGCGCGGCCTGGCGGATGCGGAAGCCTCCAGGCTCTCGCACGCGGCGATTCATCTCCTCGAACCCCTCCAGGCCAACCGCCATCCGCTCCCGGATGAGATCGTAGTTTCCCGCCATCTCGGCCCATGGGGACCGCGTGCCGGGGAGGGTCGCCAGCGCCATCCCCGCGATGATCGCCACCTCGGACCGGAGCTGGTCCGAAGCCGGCTTCTTCCGACCGGACGAGAGGTGCACCATGCTCATCGAGTCCTCGACGGTCACCGACTGCCGGCCGCTCGCCTGCATGTCCTGTTCGGAGCGGGCGATACAGGGCAGGATCAGCGCGCGCCTGCCATGCACGAGGTGACTCCGGTTCAGCTTCGTGGAGACCTGTACCGTCAGGTCGCAGCGACGCATCGCCTCGCAGGTGTAGGCGGTGTCCGGCGTCGCCATCACGAAGTTGCCGCCCATGGCCACAAACGCCTTCACCGCTCCCGCGTGCATGGCGTCGATGGTCCCGACGACATCCAGCCCCGGTTCGCGAGGTGGCGTGATATCGCACGCGTTCGCGATCAGGTCCAGCACCGCATCCGAGGGATGGTGATTGATGCCGCAGGTCCGGTTGCCTTGCACATTGCTGTGACCGCGGATCGGGCATGGCCCTGCTCCCGAGCGCCCGATGTTGCCGCGCATCAGGAGCAGGTTCACGATCTCCCGGATCGTGTCGACGCCGTGCGCCTGCTGCGAGATCCCGAGGCACCACGCGATGATGGTGCGTTCCGCCTTCCGGTACACGGCCGCGGCGTCCCGCATCGCCGACTCCGTGACGCCGGACTGCTGGACGAGCACCGCCCACGGCGACGCCTCGCACACCGCGCGATAGGCATCGATGCCCTCGGTGAATCGCTCGATGAACGCCTGGTCCAGCGCGGCGGGATCGTCCTTCGCGAGTTCGAACAGCGCCTTCGCGACTCCCCGGATGAAGGCGGCATCGCCGCCGATGCGCGGCTGGACGTTCATCGTGCTCGTCGGCGTCGAGCGGAAGCGCGCCATGTCGATGAAGTCATGCGGCACGATGGTCTTCGTGGCCGCCGCTTCCACCAAAGGATTGACATGCACGATGGCCGCGCCGCGCCGGGAGGCGTGGGCGAGGGAGGTCATCATGCGTGGCGAGTTGGAGGCGGCATTGACCCCAAACAGGAAGATGGCGTCCGCCTTGTCCCAGTCCTCCAGATCGACCGTGCCCTTGTTGGTGCCGATCGCGGCCCGCAGGGCCACCCCACTCGCCTCATGGCACATGTTGGAGCAGTCCGGGAAGTTGTTCGTGCCGAACTCCCGCCCGAACCACTGGAAGAGGAAGCTCGCCTCATTGCTCAAGCGGCCGGAGGTGTAGAACGCGGCCTCGTCCGCGGAGGCGAGCCCGCGCAGCGTTTCCCCGATCATGGCAAAGGCGTCATCCCACTCGATCGGCAGGTACCGATCCGTCGCGGCGTCCCCTGCCATCGGTTCGGTCAGCCGGCCCTGGTCCTCCAGCGCGAAATCGCTCCAGCCCTGCAACTCCGCAATGGTGTGCGCCGCGAAGAACTCGCGCCCGGCCCGCTTCGCCGTCATCTCCCACGTCGCGTGCTTGACACCGTTCTCGC
>JBQCJS010000224.1:0-4395 GCA_051952485.1 Thermomicrobiales bacterium
GACCGGCGGGAGCTGCGCCAGGGCGGCCAGCACGTCGTCCCGCTCGTCGCGGCGGATGGCATGCTCCTCCGGTGAGGGAGAGGTGTCGGCGAGGATGTCCCCGGCGTCCAGCCGGAAGGCGGGTTGCCGGCGACGCCATTCGCTGATGACGGCGTTGCGGGCGATCGTCATCAGCCAGGAGCGGAAGGTCGTCTCCTCACCACGCACCTCCGGCTGGAACCCTGGCAACGCGCGGATCGCCTGCACGAAGGTCGCGCTGGTCACGTCCGCCGCCCGGTCGGGGTCGCCCAACCGGCGCAGCGCATACCGCCAGACGAGGTCGGCGTAGGCCTCGTAGAGTGGCGCGAAGGCCTGGGGATCGGCCCGGGCCGCGGCGATCCGGTCCAGTTCGTCCCGCGCGGACCCTATCGGCGGCACGGTGATCCCGGCTGGCCGACAGGCCGCCCCGTCCCCACATCCACACCCACATTCACGTCCACCCCCACGGCATCAATCCGATCGTTGCATCGTCGGCCGACGTCCAGCGTTGCGCGCATCTCGTGAACGGGAAGATGCGGGAAATCTTACACACCGCCATCGTCCGCCAGGACGGCGCGAAGCCCCGGTCCATGTGGACCGGGGCTTCGGGGGAGAGGTGCCTGGGTGGGGAGGGGAGCTAGACGTCGGCAGCGTGGACACCCTCGACGGAGGCAGCGGAGGTCGTGGCCGTCCGCTCCTGGAGGGCGAGGCGTTCCTCCGGGGCCAGGGCCGCCCGGGCCGCCGATGGGGCCGGGTGGGCGGCGGGCGTCAGGTCCGGATCGACGTTCTCCTTGAACTCGCGGACGCTGCGGCCCATCGCGCCGCCGAGGTCGCCGAGCTTGGCCGGGCCGAGCACGATGAGGGCGACGATGGCGATCAGGATGAGATGGGTGGGCTGGAACAGGCCTTCGATCATGGGGTGCCTTCCTTCGGAATCATGCGGCCGGGACGTGACGAGGGCCGCGGATCATCCCTCGAACGCGAGGGGGCGGGGGGCGGGGAATCACTCGGTGGCGCTAGAGGAGAGGAAGGGCAGAGTGTGGGCGCCGCGCATGGGGTTCTTCGCGAAGACCCGGGCGATGACGATGCCCATCTCGTAGAGGAGCCAGAGCGGGATGGCGACCACCATCATGTTGAACGGGTCGGTACTCGGGGTGATGACGGCGGCGGCGACGGTGATCAGGAGGATCGCGTACTTCCGCCACTTCCGCATGAGGTGGGCGGGGAAGATGCCGATCTTGGCGAGGATGAACATGATGACCGGCAGCTGGAAGGCCAGCCCGAGGCCGATCATCAGCGTCAGGAAGAACGACACCACCTCCGGGGCGTCTGGCTGCCAGTCGATGGCGCCGGCATTCCATGTCGAGAGAAAGGTGAGCGCGCGCGGGGCGGCGACGAAGTAGCCGTAGCCGACGCCCCCGAGGAAGAGCAGGGAGACGAAGGGCAGCGCCGAGAAGAGGACGCGCTTCTCCCGGCGCGTCATGCCGGGCGCGAGGAAGGCCACCAGCTCGTAGACGATGAGCGGCATCCCCAGCGCGACAGCGACGTAGGCGGCGATCTTGAAGGTCATCATCACCGGCTCGGTCGGGGAGCGGATGTCCAGCCCCTGGGTGGCGTTCGCCTTGGTCTTGATATCCAGCAGGATGCGCCCGGCGACCATGAAGCCGATGATGAAGCACGGCAACAGGCCGAAGACAATGGTCATGATCCGGTTGCGCAGTTCGACGAGATGTTCGGTGAGGGTCATCTCCGTAAAGATGTCGGGCTCATCGAGGTCCCCGCGGAAGGTGTCCCGCATCTCGCCGTAGAACCGCCCCGGTGCGCGGGCGAGGCCAACGGCAGAGGCCGTGACGAGGCGGGAGGTGCGTCCGAACCGGGACCGGGTAGGGGACGAAGCGGTTGACATGGATTGTCTCCTCGGGGGGCGCTTCCCGCTGGACGGGGAACGCCCCTATCCGCGGTGGGCGGTTCCGGTTCGGGCCGGATCGCGGGACGCGGTGCTGGGGGCACAGGGGAGCGCGGCGGGATCGAACCGATCCGGCCGCGTGTGGCCTAGCGAGGAGGGCTGTTCGGGGAGAAGCCGCGGAAATTGCCCAGGTCGGTGTCGTCACGACACCACATGGGCTCGCGGAAGGTGAGGGGGATCTTGGTCGTCATGCGGCATTTGCGTTGCCGCTTGGTCAGCAACTGGTACCACAACATCGTGCGCGTTCCCGACGGGTGGCGCTGGGACCCTGCCTCCCTCGCCGGACCTGCGCGACAGGTGACGGCGACGTGGAGGGGAAGGCCACTCGTCCCTGACGACCTGGATGGGTACACGGTTCGTCCGCATGGAGAAATGCCGGAACCATGGTGGATGCGATCCGGCGCTGGCGGATGCCAACACCGTGAACGATACCACCGGTCATGTGGTGTACGCGCCACATGACCGGATGGATCTCTATGGTGTTGGCCGGTTCCGGAGTGCGGTCGTCAGGCCGCCCGGGTGTCCGCCGCCCCCTCCATCATGGCCCGCAGGGCGGCGTCGTGGTCGGGCGAACTCATGACCACGACCGTATCGCCGGCCTGGAGGGCCGTATCCGCCTGCGGGAAGAGGTGATCCGCATTGCGGTCGATAGCGACGACCAGCGTCTCGCCCGGGAAGGTGAGCGAGCGCAGCGCCTTGCCCGCGGCGGGCGATGCCGGTCCCACCTGGTATTCCAGCAGCATGGAGGTCTCCGGCAGGCGTTCCACGCGGTTCAGGCCGCGCCCCAGCATCTCCCGGTAGGCGAGGATCGCATCCTGGTAGCTCATCGTGCCCACCATCCGGTCGCCCTCGACGACCTCCGCCCGGCTCACATCCGTCTCGGACATCCGGAGCAGCGCCTCGTCCAGCCGGGTCCGGGATTCGAGTTCCAGGCCGGGTGCCGCCACATCCGGCGATGCCGACGCGGGAAGGGGCTTCATGGCGGAGCGCACGGTCAGCGCGGAGAGCAGGGGGAAGCTGAGGTTCAACCGGTGCATGGGGGACGATGCGCGGTTCGGCAGTTGCGCCCAGTAGATCGAGTGGTCGCCGACGAGCAGGGTGGCGACGGCGATCGCGATCATGGCCGGGGCGAGGAGCGAGAGATTGCCGGTCATCTCGGCAACCATCAGCATTACGGCGAAAGGGGCGTGGGCGATGCTGCCGAAGAGGGCCATCATGCCGACGATCACGAACGGGGCCGGACCGCCGGGGAGATGCGGCAGTACGCCATGACCCAGCCGCCAGAACGTCGCGCCGAGCATGCCGCCGATCACCATGCCAGGCCCGAAGATGCCGCCCGAGCCGCCGGAGCCGATCGAGAACGAGGTGGCGAGGATCTTGGCGAAGGGCAGCACGATCACCACCCAGAGCGGGAGGGTGAGCAGTTCCTGCGTCATGCTGATCTGCACCCAGCCGTAACCGGTGTGGATCGATCCCTTCACCATCAGGCCCATCAGCCCGACGAGCAGGCCACCGATCGCGGGTTTCAGCCATTGCGGCAGCTTCAGGTGGTGGAAGATGCCGCTGACCCCGTAGAAGGTCCTGGCGTAGAGCAGGCCGACGAGCCCCGCCGCGACCCCCAGCAGCGCGTACCAGACGAGGGTGACGGGATCGTGGAACGCCAGGTCCGGCTGTGCGCCGAAGATCGGCTCGAAGCCCTCGATCGACCCGTAGACGCTGTAGCCCACGATGGAGGCGATGAGGCTGGGGATGAGCACCTCGGCCTCCAGGTCGTGCAGGTAGAGGATCTCCGCGGCCATCAGCGAGCCGCCGAGTGGTGCGCGGAAGATGGCGCCGATGCCTGCGCCCATGCCGGCGGCGACCGCGATCCGGCGGTCGGCAGCGCCCAGCTTGAGCCACCCGGAGAGCAGGGAGCCGAACCCGGCGGAGATCTGCGCCGCCGGGCCTTCCCGGCCACCGGAGCCGCCGGAGCCGATGGTGATGGCGGAGGCGATCAGCTTCACCGGCGGCACCTTCGGGTTCACGTAGCCGCCCTTGTGGTGGATGGCGTCGATGGCGGCGTCGGTGCCATGGCCTTCCGCCTCCGGGGCGAAGCGGAAGACGATGATGCCGGAGAGGAGGCCGCCGATGGTGGTGACGACGGGCAGCAGCCAGGGCCGCTGCATCGCCTCCTGGACGGGGCTGCCCTCGCCGACGGGCATGGGCGGCATGTAGCCGACGATGCGACCGAGGAAGAAGTCGGTGCACCAGCCGATCGCGTGGGTGAAGAGGACGGCTCCGAGGCCGGCGACGATGCCGATGAGGCCACCGATGAGGATCCATTTGCCGAGGAACCGCGTGCTCTCGTACCCGGCGAGGGTGTCGAAGGCGGGGAACCGTCCGAGCCAGCCGGGACGGGGGATTCGGGGCGG
>JBQCJS010000225.1:0-2758 GCA_051952485.1 Thermomicrobiales bacterium
GGTGGTTTTTTTTTGTGTTGGGGGGGTGGGTGGGGTTTTTTTTGGGGTTGGGGGTGGTGTTTTTTTTTTTTCTCCCCCCCCCCCCCCGCCTCCCTGTGTCCGCTGACCGTTCGCCGGACCGGAGCCCGCCGTTCGGCACCGCTCGGCATGGCGGCCAGGACCGTGGAGCCACCGCCGCAGGTGGCAGCGGTGGCCCCTGTGCAGGTCACCGGGCCGGGTAGGGCTCGCCGAGGGTGAGCATGAGGCGGTTGGCGTTCGCGAAGAACGCCGTGTAGTTGATGACGTCCAGGATGCCGAGATCGTCGAAGCCGAGGTCGCGCAGCGCCGCGAAATCGGCCTGCGAGAGCGATTCCGGCGCCAGCGTCACCCGCGTCGCCAGGTCGACCACCGCGCGTTCGGTCGGGGGCAGGTCGGCGTCGATGCTCTCCCGCAGGAGGGCCTCCACGGCCTCGCGCCGGCCCGACTTGTGGGCGTAGATGCGGGCGTGAACGGAGGCGCAGAAGACGCAGCCGTTGATGCGGGAGGCCGTCGTCGCCCCGAGTTCGCGCCAGGCGGTCGGCTCCGGCTCCTCCGACGTGAAGAGGTGATGGTGCACCTTCGCGCGGGCCTGGAGGGAGGCGAGGTCGTTGGCCAGCGTCGCCTGGTAGATGGCGTTCGGCGAGGTGCCGACGAAGGCCTCCACCGCGGACCGCTGCTCCGGCGCCAGGTCGGTCTCGTAGGCCGTCTCCAGCCACGGCTTCCAGGCCAGCAGGTCCAGCGTGAACGCCGGGGTCGCATCGCTGCCGAGCGCCGGGCGTACACCCTCGGCCGGGGCGGCGGGGATGGCGAAGGGCACGTCCGCCGTCTCGCGGAGGAAGGCGCGGAGCCCGGCCACGAAGCGCACCTGGTAGGAGACGAACGCGATCACCTGCGAGAGGGCGAGGATGCCCTGCGGCGAGAGGCCGGCGGCCTTCAGGGTGTCGACATCGTCCTTCGTGGTGTCCACCAGATGCGTGGTGACGAGGTCGGCCCGGCGGATCGCGGCCCCGAGCGTCGTGTCGTCGGTGTTCGGCGTGGCGGTATCCTTGGCCGCCGTGATCTCGGCATCGGTGGCGCCGTGCTCGCGGGCGACCCCCTCGTACCAGGCGACGACCGCCTCCGAGCCGGTGTGCGCCGCCACCCGGATCGCGACCAGCGCGCGGTCGTGGACCGGGAGGGCGGCGTCGGAGGCCGGATCGGGGAAGAAGAGGCTGTCGTAGTAGGCCTGCAGGTCGTCGATCTGCGCCGGGCGGTCGGCGCGGAGGGCGACGACGGGGGAATCGGCGGTGAGGCCGAGGATCTTCGACACCACATCGTCGGTGCGGGGGATGGTGGTGTTGGCCGGGTTGGTCTCGGTAACGGAAGCACTCATGGACGGACGACTCCTCGTGACGGTGGTTGTGACGCGGATGGGACAGACCGGAATCCAATGAAGAACGGGGGCTACGTGACCCCCAGCGCATGCTTGCCGATCGATGTGAGCGCCACATCGTCCATCGGCGGGTTGCCGAGACCGGCGCGGACATCGCGGAAGTAGCGCTCCAGCGGCTCGCTCCGTTTCAGCCCGACCGAGCCGACGACGCGCAGCGCCTGGTCGGTGACCTCAATGGCGTGGTTGGTGACCGTGACCTTGGCGGCGGCGAACTGCCAGGCGATGTGGTCCCGTTCGTCCGGCGTGCGGGCGGATTCCCACGCCTCGATCGTGCCGTAGAGGACCGAACGCGCCTGCAGCAGCAGGATGTCGATGCGGGCGATGCGGTGCTGCACGGTTTCGAGGGTGGCGATGGGACGGCCGAGGCCGGTGGGCACCCTCTCCTGGGCGAAGCGGACGGCGTAGTCGCGGGCGGCCTGGGCGACGCCGAGGTAGACGGCGCTGGTGAGCAGGTTCCAGCCGCTGACCTGGCTGGCGGGTAGGCCCTTCGGTGGGGGCAGGCGATAGTCGTCCGGCACGATGACGCGGTCGAAGACGACATCGTGGCTGCCGCTGGCGCGCATCGCGAGGTTGTCCCACGTCTCCTCGATCCGGACCCCGGGGGTATCCATCGGCACACAGAACTGCCCGCGCGATTCCGTGCCGTCGGCCCCGCGGATCGTGAGGAGGACATTGCCCCACGCCAGCGCGGGGGAGAGGGTCGACCACGTCTTGCGGCCGTCGATCACCCAGTGGCTGGTGTCGCCGTCCCGGCGGGCCACGGTGCGGAAGCCGCCACCCCGGCTGGGGCTGCCGAGTTCGGGTTCGCTGGCGAGGCCGTTGATCAGGGCGCCGCGCTCCACCACGTCCCGCAGGATGCGATGGCGCAGGGCGTCTGGCCATGCGCTGGACGACGCGACCCCGGCGACGGCGGCGAATTGCATCGCCACGCCGAGGCCGACCGATCCGGAACCCGCCGCCAGCCGTTCCTGCGCCAGCATCGCCTCCAGCGGGCTGGCCCCGAATCCCCCGTACGCTTCCGGCACCGTGAGGGCGAGATAGCCTGCCTCCCGCAGCGCCGCGAAGGTGTCATGCGGGAAGGTGTTGGCCTTGTCGTGGGCATCGGCCTGCGCGGCGGCGATGCGCCCGAGCCGTTCGCCGAGGGCGATGACGTGGGCCTGGCGCTCCGTGCGCGGGTAGGGCGGGAAGCGGGCGATCGTCTCCAGGGGGATGTCCGTGGGATCGCTGGCGACGGTGATGGGGGCGGGGGGATCGAGGGTCCGGGACATGGGCATTCCTTGACGAACGGGATGGTGGCAGCATACGAAA
>JBQCJS010000226.1:0-2363 GCA_051952485.1 Thermomicrobiales bacterium
GGTTGGGGTATATCGGGTCGGTTTGGGTTGGGTGACCGTTTTTTTGGTACACACTACTAACCCCCGGGGGTGGGCTTTGTATAATGTGGACGGCCGGGCACCTGCGCGCCCGGCCTTCCTCGTTCTCGGCGAGATGCACTGCTATCCGCGATCGACTGGTGTCGCCGGGGTTGCCATATCCGGAAGCTTGTCGCGGAGCGAGGTCTTCGCGAAGATGCTGGTGATGACGAGGCCGAATTCGTAGAGGATCAGCAGCGGGATGGCGACGATCGCCATGTTGAACGGGTCGGTGCTGGGGGTGATCACCGCCGCGACGACGCAGAGGACGAGGATGGCGTAGCGCCGCCATTCCCGGAGCTTCTTCGTGGTCACGATGCCGATCTTGGCGAGGATGAACATGATGACCGGTAACTGGAATGCCAGCCCGAGGCCGATCATCAGGGTGAGGAAGAAACTGATGACTTCCGGTCCGTCCGGTTGCCAGGTGTAGACGCCCAGGTTCCACGTCGAGAGGAAGTGCAGCGCCCGAGGCGCCGCGACCGCATACCCGTAGACCACGCCGCCGATGAAGAGGATCGAGACGAAGGGCAGCGCGGTGAAGAGGACGCGCTTCTCCTTCCGGGTGAGGCCCGGGGAGAGGAAGGCGACGACCTGGTAGACGATCACCGGGGCGATGATGGCGATCGCGACGTAGAACGAGACCTTGAAGGTCAGGGTGATTGGATCGGTCGGGCTGCGAACGTCGAGGCCTTCGGTGGCGTTGGCCTTCTCGCGGATGTTCTCCAGGATGCCACCCTGGAAATAGAACCCGACGATCATCGCGAGCACGAGGGCGATGACGACCTTCATGATCCGGTCGCGCAACTCGACGAGGTGTTCCTGGAGGGTCATCTCCTCGAACACATCCTCGGTGCCCTCATCGGGGCCGTAGATCTCGCGAACGGCGCGAACCGGCTTGAGCGGATCGCGCATGGCGCGGGCGGTCTTGGCCAGTGCGTTGGCCGACCCCGCGCCGATCTTCCTGGGCAGTGAACTCATGGGTCGATTCCCTTCGCCATCGTCCGGGCGGTCCGGGCTGGAGCCGGACGCCGGTGCTTCCGTCGATCGGTCGCTTCACCTGCCCTCCGTCCGGGAGGCGGGATGAAGCATGAAGCCGCCCGAATGGACCCCGAGGGGGCCGGCCAGGCGGTGATCCAGGGACAGCTGTCGATGTCGGGCCGGAAACCGGCGCGGAATGGGCGAGGGCCGAACCCATCCGGGGAGACCCACGGCACCGCATGGGGTACCGGGTGTGGTGTCTGCCATCGGATGCGTGATTGCGCCATGTCCATGTGCGTCATTTCCGAAGCCCGTTGCCCTGTGCAGGCAGACGACAGATGGAGCTCCAGTGGCGCGAGGGGGAGAGTACGGAGGCTGTGGGTGTCAGCGGTGTCGGAGACGACCAGGATGGATACACGGTTCGTCCGGGTGCCGGCGGCATGGGCGCTGGGTCCCGATGCGTCCGGCTATGGATGGGAGCGCCGAACCGGGCGATAGATCGCCGGCAGGCGCTCCCCGTGCTGTCACAGGTCGTCCGCGTCCACTTCCACTCGCGGGATCTAGGACTCCTGATGCTCGTTGATGTAGGCCACGGCGTCGCCGACGGTGCGGATCTTCTCCGCGTCCTCGTCCTTGATCTCGAGATCGAATTCCTGCTCGAACGCCATGATGACCTCAACGAGGTCCAGCGAGTCCGCGTCGAGATCGCCGATGAACTCGGCTTCGGGGACCACCTTTTCCTCGTCGACCCCGAGACGCTCAGCGACGATGCCCTGAACTCGCTCAAGTACAGTTGCCAACCCAGATCCTCCTCGAACGTGTGCGAAACCGGTGCGCAAGCCTGGGGCTTGTCTGCATATCTGAACGGAGCGTCCATCGGGGCGTCCGCGCCCGCAGGCAGGCACGATCGAAGCATAGCAGCCTCGTTCGCGGAGGGCGACGTGTGGCGTCTCCTGCATGCGAATCGGAACGATGATACACGAACGCCCGTCCGGGCGGGTAGGAGAAACACCTGGATGCGCGACCGGGCCTGACGCGAAGGGGGCATCCGGGGCAGGGGGCGATCTCAGGCGGTGCGGTCCGGGAATGCCTCGGCGTCCCGGTCGTCGGCAGAGGCAGCGTCACGATCCTCCGGGTTGGGGAGGTCGGTGGCGGCGTCGCGGGCAGCCGGAGATTCTGCCGGCTCGGTGATGCCGGAAGGAGCCTCGGCCTCCTCCGGGTCGGTGGCCGCAGCGGGGTCGTCCGCATCGACGGGACTGTCGTCCACCGGGGCCGGGACGGCTTCGATGGTGTCCTCTCTCTCGGAGACGAGGATCGCGCCCTCG
>JBQCJS010000227.1:0-3788 GCA_051952485.1 Thermomicrobiales bacterium
GGTTGGGGTATATCGGGTCGGTTTGGGTTGGGTGACCGTTTTTTTGGTACACACTACTAACCCCCGGGGGTGGGCTTTGTATAATGTGGACGGCCGGGCACCTGCGCGCCCGGCCTTCCTCGTTCTCCATTGCCCACGCCGGGGGGTTCGTAGTGTGTCCCAATCGAGCGGTCATCCTGCCGAATCCGACCGGATAGCCCCACACGGACGATGACGGCCTATCGGGGCGATCCTCGCGCTGGTCGCCGCGAGGATCGCCTGGCATGGCAGGCCATGTCCCCGCCCTCAGACGGACCTCTGGTGTCATCCCGCGCCGTTCGGCCACCATGCCTGCAAAGCCCTCGGGGGCATCCCGAGCGGAACGACACATGGATGGAGCTAGCATTCGTGGCGAAGTGGAGTCGAGGGACCGGGTGGCCGTCACGACGCCTGCCCTTCGGCCATTACGCCGGGCATCCCGAGCACGAGGTAGCGGTGAGCCGGCATTGCTGCATGGATGGGAGAGCACGTCGGAAGGCTCGGATTGCCGAGCATGGATGGAGACGTGCCTCGACCTGCGGGGCAGCAGGGCACGACGGCAAGGCATTCCCCATGCGACCCGGTCCCAACCACTCGACTCCGCTGCATCCGGAATGCCTCGTCATTAGAACCGCCGCTCCGCTCGGGATGACACCCGAGGGCGCGGAGTGACTAGCGCTGCCAAGGGCCCGGGATGACACCGCTGCCAACGGCGCGGATCGATCCTCCAGACGACCGGCCAATCCCCGCCCGGGTCGCCATTCCCCGGGCAACGAACGTCAGGACAAGCGCCTGGCCGCCCGCAGGTCGTCCTCGCTCAGCGGGCGCACCGGGATCGTGTATTCGTTCCGGTACGTGACCATCCCCGGGCCGCCACCCTTGATCTTGCGCACATCCCGCCGCCGGGCCACATCGACCTCCACCGTGCCATCGCTCCGGGAGCCGCTGTAGAAGGCTGCCAGTGCCGCCGCCGTCTCGATCGCCTCCTCCGGCTCATCGTCCGGACGCACGGTGCGCAGGATGACGTGCGAGCCGGGAATCCCCCGCGCGTGCAGCCAGAGGTCGTTCGGACCACCGACGTCGAACGTCACCTGGTCGTTCTCCTTGCCGGACCGCCCGATGTAGATCAGGTTGCCGTCGAGGTCCGTCAGCGGCGCCACGCGGCGGGTCTGCCGTGCCTTCTTCGCCTTCTGCCCCGGCTTCTCCCCCACCGGCTGGCGTCCCCCGGTGTGCTCCTCGAACTCGGCGCGGATCGCCTCGATCGCGGGGAAGGTCTCGGCGTGTTCGGCCTGCACGCGCAGCTGGCGCAGGTAGTCGCGTTCCGTCTCGGCCTCCGCGATCCGTTCCGGAAGCTGGTCGCCCGCCTTCTGCGCTTTCCGATACCGCTCGAAGTACTCCTGCGCGTTCTCCTTCGCCGTCAGCGCCGGATCGAGGGGGATCGTTTCCCCCTCCACCACCAGCTCGGCATCGCCCGGCTGGATCTGCCACATCCAGGCGAAGATCTGCTCGCCCCAGAACCGCAGGTGCTCCAGGTCCTCCGTCTTCCGGTGCTGCTCGCGGAAGGAATGCAGCCGGCTCTCCACATTCGCGGTCGCCGCGTCGATCGCCGCCACCAGCCGCGCCCGCCGTGGGACGTGATCGCGGGGGGCGTCGGCCGCCGAATCCAGCTCGCCCGCAAGCTCGATCGCGGCGGAGATGGAGGCTACCTCGTGCGCCTCGTACTCCTCGTCGAGGTACCCCATCGGGATCGCCGCATAGGCGCGCACGAGGCCCTCCTCGTCGCGATAGACGGTCGGGTCCCAGGCGCCGGTCAGGAACGGCTCGTAGAGGCCACGCACGATCCGGGAGAGGTCCCGCGCGCGCTCCGGATCGATCGTCTCCACCGTGGACCCGATCTCGCCGTCCAGCCGGAACGCCGCTTCCCGCGCGATCTGCGGGCTCACGCCGCGCAGGCCGCGCACCAGCAGGTCCGGGATCGTCGTGCCTGGTTTGGCGTTGCGCACCAGCGTCTCGATCCCCGCCGAGGTCACCTGCCGGGGGTCGGGCTTGTCCGGCACCGGCGGCAGGACATAGGGCCGCTTCGGCAGCACCGCACGCACCCGGCTCATCTGGCTGGTAACGCGCTTGGCGCTCTCCATCACCACGCCATCGTCCCCGATCAGGATCAGGTTGCTGTGCCGCCCCATGATCTCCACGGCCAGGTCGAGATGCACGACATCGGTGGCGTTCCAGACATCGTCCTCGGCCAGCCCGGCATTGAAGTCGTGGTCGTGGTCGTGGTTCTCGTCGTCGCCCGCGGTCACCTCCTCCGGCACGACAGAGGGAGGCTCGCCATCCGCGAGGCGCGCTGCCAGCGCCTCCTCGGCCGCCCTGCGCTTCTTGCGGCTGCCGGTCGCCTCCGCCGGCGGCATCCGCTTCGCCAGCTTCAGCGTCACGATGCGCTCCAGCGGCGGTTGCTCGATCCCGACGATCACGGCACCCCGCAGGTACTTCCGAAGCAGCAGCCCAAACGGTGTCACCAGGTTCGGATCGACGGATGGCATGCTCTCCAGCAGCAGGAGGCGTGGATGCTCCGCCGAGGCGGACGCCACCAGGCCCCGTCGCTGCCCGTGGGCGTAGACTTCCGCCGCGATCGTGACGGCATCGACCATCCCGATCCGCTGGATGCGCCCATCGAGCACCGTCCGTTCCAGTTCTGCCACCACCGCGCCGACTGTCAACACATCGAACATGACCGCGTCGCACCCTTCACATTGCCCGCCCCCCGCAGGACGGTGTACCCTCATCCAATCGCATCGCCGGGGATGCCGGGCGCCACCGCGCCGCCCTCACCCGGCCCTCCGTTCGCCCAACCACCCATTGCCCATCGGGGCATCAGGAGAAACCCGGCCTTGGCTCACGAGTCGGCGACCGCAACGAGATCCTTCGCCCCACCCACCCCGATCGCCGTCATCCCCGCGCCCGCTGATCCGCACCCGTCAGGAGATGCCGTGCCTCATCAGTCGTCCACCTCCACTCCCCCGCAATCTCCCGCATCCGAGCCCGAGTTCGGGGCGATGTACGCGGAGGGCGATGCGCTGATCGACCGGCTTCGTGCGACGGAACAGCCCCGGGTCTTCATCATCTCCGGCCCATCGGGTGTGGGCAAGGATAGCGTGATCGACCAGTTGCGCGTGCAGATCCCGAACGCCCGCTACGTGGTCACCGCCACCACCCGCCCGATGCGGCGCGGCGAAGTCGATGGCGTCCACTACATGTTCATGAGCAAGGACGAGTTCGTGGACGGCATCGCGCGGGAGCAGTTCATCGAACACGCGCTGGTCTACGACAACCATTATGGCGTCCCCCGCACGCCGATCGAGGAGGGCCTCGCCTCCGGGCAGCACGTCATCATCAAGGTCGACGTGAAGGGTGCGGCGACGCTGCGCCGGTGCATCGCCGGCTCGACCTCCATCTTCCTTGCCCCGGAGCGCATGGAGGAACTGCTCGATCGCCTGCGCTCGCGCAAGACGGACGATCCGGATGTGCTGCTGAAGCGGTTCCGCACCGCCAGCGAGGAACTGAAACGGGCCGAGGAGTTCGACTACGTCGTCTTCAACGAGGCCGGCAAGCTGGACGAGGCGATCTTCCGTATCCGCTCGATCATCCAGACCGAGCAGGCCCGCATCCACCAGCCCGAGATCGTCATCACCAACGCCTGACCCACATCCTCCTGGCCGCCCCCGCTCATGCCCCGTCTCGCCGGAACCGTTGAAGGCGGGTCCTCAGGC
>JBQCJS010000228.1:0-8254 GCA_051952485.1 Thermomicrobiales bacterium
CGCGTCTCGCGCCTGGGAGGAGTGTTGTCATGCACCTGCTGAAGTCCATTCGCGCCTTGTCGGTCGGGTTGCTGGTCGCCGGGTCCACGATCGCGGGAGGCGTGGGACTCGCCACCGCCACCGCCCAGGACACCTCGACCACTCCGGCAGCCGATAGCCATATCGCCTTCATCCACAAGGGCACCTGCGGAAACCTCGATCCCGCGTCCCAGCAGAGCCTGACGAATGTCGAGCCACGCAAGGACGATGACGATTCCGACAAGACGCCCGAGCCACAGGGCGTGCTGACCTCGCCCACGGTGATCTACTCGTTCACCGATGTGGATATGAAGCTGGACGACCTGCTCTCCGAGGCCCATGCGATCGCCGTGCATCTCAGCGCGGACCAGCCGGGCGTCACCATCGCCTGTGGCGACCTGGGTGGAGTCGTGGTGAACGACGACCTGCTGATCGGTCTCGCCCCGCAGGACAACTCCGGCTACTACGGCATCGCCAAGCTGCACAAGGACGGCGACAAGACGGAAGTCGAGATCTTCCTCGTCGTGCCAACCGGCGAGCCGTCGGATGCGACTCCGGTCGCCTGACACCACGTCCTGACAGGACACCAGCGAACCGGGATGGCGCATGCGCCATCCCGGTTCGGCGTTTCCGGTCTGCTTTGCATCCCGGGGTCGGCGCAGTCTGGTACCCTCTGCGGGGCCGGTCGTCGGCCACGTCGCCCGCAGGGTGTCTCCCCAGACTTCCCTCCTGCCCATCCCGAGAGACGCACCACTCCACATGCCCGCTCGCCTTCCCCTTCATTCCCCCTCGCGCTTCCTGCTGATCCCGGTAGCCCTGTCGGTGCTGCTCGTCCTCGCGGCGTGCGGATCGGGCAACGCCCCGGACGAGCCGACTGCCACCTCCGCTCCGGTCGCGAGTCCCACCCTCGCGCCCGGCGAGGTAAGCGTCGATTCGCTGCTGAACCGCATCGATGCTGCCTGGCCGGGCGTGACATCGATGGTCTCGACGTCCTGGTCCGGCCAGTATGCCGATCCGATGCAGGCCATCGTCGCCACCCCTCCCACCGACCAGATGGTGACCGTGGAGAAGGTCGTCAAACCCGCCGCCCGCAGCATCAGCACCAGCATCGGCGGCGTCGCGGTGGACGACCAGCTCGCGGTGAACGGCGTCGTCTACTTCCGGGGCCAGTCGGTGACGAACGCCATCGCGCCATTCATGGACGCCTCCACCTGGGTCCGCGTCGATCCCACCATGGTCGCGGAGGACTCCCCGGTCGGGCAGCAACTCGCCTATCTCACCTCGCCGCTCGACCCACCGTATGGCACCGTCAGCGACGATCTCCGGGCGCAGGGCGCCACGAAGACCGGGCAGGTCACCGTGGGAGGGCGCGCGTGCGATGTCTACACCTTCACCGACGCCACGACCGGCAGCGAGGGCATCGCCTACACGCTCTCGCTCGACAGTGCCGGCCTGCCCTGCTCCCTCACCCAGTCGGCCGGCGGCTATGCCAACGTCACCACCTGGACCTTCAACGATCTCACGATCACCATCACCCCACCCGCCGATGCCGTTTCCGTCACCGGCACCCCGACCAGCAACCCGTAACCCCGGGATCGCCCCGCATCACGCCGCCACGCCGCCGCGCCGCCTCCTGGCAGTTCCAATGGGAGGGCCGATGTGCGAAACTGCGTTCGTTACCCTGGTGCGATAGATGTCTCGCGGAACGGCGTGCCTCACGAAGTCTGAAGGGAGCGTGCGGATGGTTCTGGGATGGGGAATGGGTCATGCCCGTCGCATGATTCTCACGGTCTGCTTGCTGTTCTCGTTGCTGCTCGCGGCCGCGCCCGTCGGCGTCACGCTGGCGGCCCAGTCGTCGGACATGTCCGTGGAAGACCTCGTCGAGAAGGTCGGCCCGGCGGTCGTCACCGTCATCAACATGACCACCGTCTCGAACGGCGCCACCACCGCCCTCCAGGCGAACAGCAGTGGCACCGGGTTCATCATCGACGAGGACGGACACATCGTCACCAACTGGCACGTCGTCTATGGCGGCGATGCCTTCGTGGCGATCCTCTCCGATGGCACCCAGGTCGAGGCGGAACTCGTCGGCAGCGACCCCCGCGACGACCTCGCGATGGTCAAGATCGATCCGGCGAAGGTTCCGGCCACGGTCTCCCTGGGCGATTCCGATTCCATCAAGCCGGGCGCGCCCGTGGTGGCGATCGGCTCCCCCCTCGGCGCCTTCACGAACACCGTGACCGATGGCATCGTCAGCGGCCTGGGCCGGAACGAGTTCGCGGAAAGCGGCGGCTCCTACCAGTGCCAGAACTACACGAACCTCATCCAGCACACCGCGCCGATCAATCACGGCAACTCCGGCGGCCCGCTCTTCAACCTGAAGGGCGAAGTCATCGGCGTGAACACGCTGGGCCTCCCGACCTACAACGGTGAGCCGGTGCAGGGCCTCTTCTTCGCCGTGCCCAGCAACCTGGTGAAGGATGTCGCCGCCCAGCTGATCGCGACCGGCAAGATCGCCGCGCCGTTCATCGGGGCGAGCATCCTGCCGATCACCCCGGACATCAACGCCCAGTACCAGATCGGCATCGATCAGGGCGCACTCGTCTACAACATCCAGCGCAACTCCGCCGCGGCCGATGCCGGGCTGCAGGAGGAGGACGTCATCCTCGCGATCGACAACTACCAGCTCTCGCAGGATCTCTCCCTTTCCCAGGTCCTGCTGAACTACAAGCCCGGTGACACGGTGACGCTGACGATCATGCGCCTGAACGGTGACACCTGGCAGAAGGGCACCGTGAAGCTCACCTTCGGTGAGACGCCGCAGCGCCTCTTCGAGCAGTGCGCACTCTCCGGCGCGTAGTCGCCTGAGACCAGCCCTGACGATTGCAGGACCCCGGCTCCTCGCGAGGAGCCGGGGTCCTGTCGCGTCCGCCCGTCGCCCGGACGGCAGGTGGCATACAGGTCCCGCGGACGGTGACAGGCGAACGCGCGGCACCGCCCCGACCATTGCCACCAATGCCTTCACGGGAGGACACGTCATGCAGGCCTATCGGACGTACATGGAGGAGCTGGGAACCCTGCTCGCCACCGTGACCGACACGCAGGGGGAACGCATCGAGACGGCGGCGACCTGGATGGCGGAGGCCATCGCAGGCGGAGGGATCGTGCATCTCTTCGGGAGCGGCCATTCGCACATGATCGCGGAGGAGGTCTTCCACCGCGCCGGCAGCCTGATGCCCCTGAATCCGATGCTCGACGTCAACCTGACGTTCCTCGGTTCGGTCAACGCCACGACACTTGAGCGCACGTCCGGGTACGGGAAGGTCGTCGTCGCCTCCCACGACATCCGGCCCGGCGAGGTCGTGATCGTGATCAGCAACTCAGGCGTCAACCCCGTTCCGATCGAGGTCGCACTCGAGGCGCGAGCACTGGGCGCACGGACCATCGCGATCACCTCGGATCGCCACTACGCCGACGCCCGCAGCAGGCATCCCTCCGGGAAGCGGCTCGCCGAGGTCACCGATCTCACGATCGACACCTGCATCCCCGCAGGGGACGCGCTGGTGGCGGTTCCGGGCACGACGCGGCGCAGCGGCGGCGCCTCGTCGGCCGTCGGCATCGCGATCATCAACGCCGTGGTCGCGGAGACAGCAGCCCGGCTCGCCGCCCGGGGCATCGAACCGCCACTGATCCCCACGATGAACCTCCCGGGCGACGGGGGCGACGAGGCGATGGAAGCCCTGGTGGCAACCTACGGCGCCCGCCTCCCGCTCCTTCGGCGCGCCTGACCACGACACCATGCAGTGCCGCCGGACACGCTCCGGCAGCGCTGCATGGCCCGGTGCGCTAGTAGTGAATCACCACGCGCATCCCGATCGGCGCCTGGGCATAGAGCCATGCCGCGACATCGAGCGGCAGGTTCACGCAGCCGTGGCTCATCGTGTGCCCGAAGTTGTTGTGCCAGTATGTGCCGTGGATCGCGTGTCCGCGATCCGTGAAGTACATCACCCACGGCACATTCGGGACGTTGTAGTACTCACCGCCGATCACGCCGGACATCGTCTGGGATGGCAGCTTCGTGTTGACGCGGTAGGTGCCGGTCGGGGTGTCGAACCCCGGACGCCCGGTGCTCACGTAGGTCCCGAGTACCCGCGTGCTGCCGCGGTAGACGATCATGTACTGGGTCGAGAGGTTCACATCGACCCAGAGTTCCCCGGTGGCCGCCGAGATGCCGGTGAGGTAGGTGGTCGAGATGAATCCCGCCTGCCCCGCGCACGTCACTGGCTGCCAGCCATTGGACGCCGTGCCCCGGAACTGGATGATCGATCCTTCCGGGATGGTGGTGATCACCGGCGCGGAGGTGCTTGGCTGCGTGCGGCAGTTCACGCCACCACCACCGGTGCCCGTCACCACACCGGAGTTGCCGGCGGGCGGGGGAGTGATGGTGGTGGTCTTCGTCGGGGTCGGGGACGCACCGGGGGTCTTCACCGGCGTCGGGGTGATCGTCACACCCGCCAGGTAGGCCGTCGAGATGTAGCCCGCCTGGCCGGCACAGGTCACCGGTTGCCAGCCGTTGGCTGCCGCCCCGCGATAGACCAGTACCGTCCCTTCCGGCACCGTCGTGATGATGACGCCGGAGGTGCTCGGTGTGCGCCGGCAATTGACGCCGACGCCGCCAGTGCCCTGCACCTTTCCACCCGCGACCGGCGTACCCGTCGGCGCAGTCGTGGCGGTGGTGGTGGTGGTAGTGGTCGTCGTCACGGTCCCGGTGACCGTGATGGTTCCGGTCGCGGTCGGCGTGGTGGTAGTGGTGGTGGTCGTGGTGGTTCTCGTCGCCGTGGCCGTCCGGGTCGGGGTGGCGGTTCCGGTCGGCCGGGGCGTTGCGGTCGGGGTGACCGGGATGCCGGCAAGATAGGTCGCGGAGATGAATCCGGCCCTCCCGGCGCAGGTTACCGGCTGCCAGCCATTCACCGCCGGCCCGCGATAGATGACGGTATCACCCTCGCGGAGGACGGTGATGACCGCGCCGGCCGTGGATGCCTGCGTCCGGCAGTTCACGCCTGCGCCGCCGGTGCCGGTGACCTTGCCGGAGATCGGCGCGAGCGTCGGCGTGATGGTTGGCGTCAGGGTCCTCGTTGGGATCGCCGTGGCAGTGGATGTCGATGTGGAAGTCGCGGTCTTCGTGGGCGTGGTGGACGGCACCAGCGTCGCGGTGGTGGTCGTCGTCGTGGTGATAGCCACGGTCGCCGTCGCGGTGGCGGTGGCGGTGGCGGTTGCCGTGGCCGTCGCGGGGGCCAGGGTCGGAGGCGTCGGCGACGTGGGATCGAGTGTCGCCGGCACGGTCGTGGCGGGCTCATCGGTAACGGTCGCGGTCGGTAAATCGAGTGTGGACGACGGCTCCACAGCCGGCTCGAAGACCGGCGTGGCCGTCAGCTCGATCCGGACACTTTTCTCGCCAGCCGAGGGGTCGACCCAGAACGTGTCGGTCTTGCGCTGGAAGGGTCCCTCGCCATCCCACATCCACGCGACATCGTAGGAATGCGCGCCCTCGGCCACGCCATCGAACGCTGCCCGCCCCTCGTGGATGTCGGCGCAGGTCGCATTGTCGATGCAGAGGCGATACCCGTCCCCGATCGGCTGGTCATCGGCATCCACGATCCGGAAGGAAACGGATGCGGTCGCCGGCGCCGTGTCGATCGGTTCCTGGGTCGCGATCTCGCCCTGAGGCGCCTCGGAAACCGGGGTGCCGTCGTCCTGGGCAAACGCGGATCGCCCGATCAACCCCGGTTGCACGGCGGAGACGAGCAACGACAGGATCGCGAGCGTCAGCCAGGCCACCTGCATGCGCCGGGCGATCGATGAACGAGCGATGTGTCTCATGGCACTACCCCCACACAACTCCGGCCTCCCCTCCCCAGGGGATGCGCCGGAAACCGGACCCATCCTGCCACCGGAACTGCTGATCGCCGAGTCTCACGCGGTATCGTTTCGCTTGTCCGTGTCCCTTTGCGCATCATACCGTGTCGCACGGCAACCCTGCATCCAGACCGGCCCTTGCATGATCCTGTCGTTCTGCCATGCGCTCAGGACGTCGTCTCGCCCGACCTGGCATCTGCTCACCTGGTCGGGCTGCCATGAAGGTGGCCCCCACAGACGGCCGGATCGGCGGGCGATTCGGTCGGGCCACGTTGTGGGGTGAGCGGCCCGTCGCGCTGCGGCCTGCATGGCGGCCCGTCCCAGCGCAGGACGCCAGGGAGGGCGAGACGGTCCACTCAGTCGCCCGCGCTCACCTTCTTCTCCTGTTCGACGGCGAGCGTCTGCGTGCGCTGGTAGGCCGCGTAGACGGACTTGCTCAGGACCGTCCGCAGGCCGCCCTTCTCCATCTGGTAGATCGCCTCCGCCGACGTGCCGCCCGGCGATGTCACCATGTTCCGCAGCTCGGCCAGGTGCTTTCCGGACGACCGCGCGAAGGCGACCGAACCGCTCACGGTCTGCAGCACGATCTCCTCGGCGATCCGGCGCGGGAATCCCATGTGGACCCCGGCGTCCACCAGCGCCTCCATCATCAGGAAGACGTAGGTCGGACCGGTGCCGGAGAGCGCCGTCGCCATGTCGACGTACTTCTCCGTCTCCACCTCCAGTTCCTCGCCCAGCGCCCCCAGCGCCGCCCGCACCTTCGCCCGGGCCACCTCGTCGACCGCGGGCGTCGCGCACCAGACGGACATGCCCTCGCCGATCTGCGCCGGCGTGTTCGGCATCACCCGCACGATCCTCGCGTGACCGAGGCCCGTCTCCAGCGTCGCGATATTGGCGCCCGCCAGGATGGACATCACCACCTGATCCTCGCCGAGCACGTCCCGCAACTCCCGCATCACGGCGCCGATCACCTGCGGCTTCACGGTCAGCGCAACCAGGTCCGCACCCGCGACGGCCTCGGCGTTTCGCTCCACCGTGCGGATGCCGAACCGCTTCTCCAGCGCCTGCCGCCGGTCCGCGCGTGGATGGCTGGCCACGATCCGATCCGCCGGCAGCATCGCCTTCGCCAAGAGGCCGCCGACGATCGATTCCGCCATGATCCCCGCCCCGACGATTGCCAGCGTCGATCCCGCCAGCGCCGTCGTTCCCTGCTCCCGCTCGCTCATGTCATCCCTCGACGAATGCCTGTGTCGGTTCGATAGGGGCATTGTGACGGGCGACCATCCTTCGGCACAACGGATCGTGACACACGGGCGGTATCGACCGTGCGACCATGTCCGCAACCGAAGGAGATCCTGCCGTGACCGCGCACCCCGAACCGCCACCCGGCCGCCGCAACCGTCTCGCCAACGAGACCAGTCCCTACCTGCTCCAGCACCAGGCGAACCCCGTCGATTGGTATCCGTGGGGCGAGGAGGCCTTCGCCCGGGCAAGGGCCGAGCACAAGCCCATCCTCGTCAGCATCGGGTACTCGGCCTGCCACTGGTGCCACGTCATGGCTCACGAGTCGTTCGAGGACGAGGGGATCGCGGCCTACCTCAATGACCATCTCATCGCGATCAAGGTGGACCGCGAGGAGCGCCCGGACGTGGATGCCATCTACATGGCCGCCGTCCAGGCAATGACCGGCCAGGGCGGGTGGCCGCTCAATGCCTTCCTCACCCCGGATGGCGTCCCGTTCTTCGCCGGAACCTACTGGCCACCCGAGTCGCGCGGCGGGATGCCGGGTTTTCCCGAGGTGCTGGAGGCGATCGTCAACGCCTGGACGACCAATCGGGACGGCGTCGAGACCAGCGCCGACCGCGTGCTGGCGTTCCTCCGACAGTCCACCTCCGCCCTGCCCGCCCGCGATGGCGACGCCACGCTCACCCCCGACCTGGCGACGGAGGCACTCGCCGGGATGGAACGCGCCTACGACGCCGCCTATGGGGGGTTCGGCGGCGCCCCGAAGTTCCCGCAGGCGTCCGCACTGGAGTTCCTGCTCCGTCATGCGAAACGCACCGGCTCGGAACCCGCCCGCCAGATGGCTATCGCCACCCTGGACCGGATGGCGGATGGCGGCATCCACGACCAGCTGGGCGGCGGATTCGCCCGCTATGCCGTCGACCGCATCTGGCTCGTCCCGCACTTCGAGAAGATGCTCTACGACAACGCCCAGCTCATGGCGCTCTACCTGGACGCCTGGCGGCTCACCGGTGAGGACCGGCATCGTGCAGTGGTGGAGGGGATCGCCGGCTGGGTCCTGCGCGAGATGACGGCG
>JBQCJS010000229.1:0-4354 GCA_051952485.1 Thermomicrobiales bacterium
AATCGCTGGACCTGTGGTTCCCGATGTTCGCGCGCGGGGAGGTCTCGCTCTACGTGAGCGATGGCGATCCCTCGACGGTGACGGTGCCGAATCCCCTGCCTGCCGACCTGGAAGGCCAGCTGGACCCGGCGGTGATCGCGGCACAGGGCCACACCCTCCTCCGCTACGACGTCACGACTGGCGAGCTCCTAGCGTCGCCCGCCGGGACCTGAACCGGCATCCGCGCAGCCACGCATCGTTCGTCCGTCAGGGCGTGCCCTGCCGTCCGGTGGGGACGCGCCCTGGCTCGCGGTGCCTGGCGGGCATCACTTCGCGGGATTGCCTCGCTGGTCACGACATCCAATCCCAGGGCGGGAGACGTATCTGGGTACGGATCGCCAGGGTTGCGACGCCGGTCCATTGGGCCAGCGAGGCACGGACTGGCGGGATTGTCCGTCCGAACACCCTGCGCATTCGGGCAGCGAGGCAGTACAGTTGACGCCGTGACACACGGTGGGGTGCGCGACGGGACCGAGCGGACGCATTTGGGGGCCAGCCGGTGGGATGGGCCGGGGCCGGAATCGATTTGGGCAGGATGATGTCGTCGACCGCGAGACACTGCATGAGGGCGCTGCGCGTGGGGGCAACGGCCCTGTTGGCGCTGGTGCTGCTGGCGGGGTGCATCGGCAAGGATTCGGGCAAGGACCAGGGGTTCACCGAGCTCGACCTCGCCCAGATTCCATCGGTGACGCCCGTCCCGACCCGGGTTCCGGCGACGCCGGAGGCGACCGGGCAGGGAGGGGTGACCGGGGTGATCCCGCCGACCTCGGCGCGGACCCTGGCGGCCTCGCAACTGGTCAGCCTCCAGCCCGATGAGCTGGGGGTGATCCCGGTCTTCATGTATCATGCGATCACCAGCGCCGACAGCACCGATGACCTCTGGACGCGGACCGTCAAGGACTTCCGCAGCGATCTCCAGTGGCTCTACGACCACAACTTCTACGTCGTCTCCATGCGCGAGATGCTGTCGGATACGATCTCCGCGCCACCGGGCAAGCATCCGGTCGTGCTGACATTCGACGATTCCTCCGCCGGGCAGTTCCAGTTCGAGAAGAACAAGGACGGGGACCTGGTGCCAACGGCCGATTCGACGGTCGGGGTGCTGGAGGACTTCTACGCCCAGCACCCGGATTTCGGGCACTCGGGCCTGTTCGCGCTGCTTCCATACAATTGCTTCTCGTCCGACGACGAATACAACACCATGGACTACTGCGACCAGAAGCTGAACTGGCTCTCCGATCACGGCTACGAGATCGGCAACCATACCTGGGGGCATCAGGACCTCTCCGCCGTCGGCGCGGACGAGATCGCGTCCCAGATCGGCCAGACGATGGACTTCATCGACCAGCGCGTGAAGGGACCGGGCAACATGAGCCGGGTGCTGGTGCTCCCCTACGGCGCGATGCCCGATCCGAACGTCGACTGGTGGGCGTGGTCCACGGTCTACGAGGGGTTCACCTGGAACGGCAAGAGCGTGACCCTGGATGCCGTGGTGAACGTGAACGGCGGCGTGGTCCCCTCACCGGCCAGCACCGCGTGGGACCCGCTCTCCATCAATCGCTTCAATACCGAACCCGATCTCATCGCCTACTGGTTCAACGAGTTCGAGAATGGCGACCTGACGCTCTACACCAGCGACGGGAACCCCCAGACCGTGGTGGTCCCGAACGATCTCCCGGAGCAGCTGGCCGAGGAGTTCGACCCGGATGCGCTGGCCGCGTCCGGGAAGACGGCGCTCACCTACGATCCGGCGAGCGGTGAGGTCGCCGTCGCTCACGGCGATCCGGAGGGCGCGGCCTCGGCCCAGGTGACCGACAGCACGGCGCGGCATCGCAATCGGGTGAGCGGATTCGACGTGGCGTCGCGGTAGCGGAGTCCGCATCGCGATCCGTCGATGGGCGCATGGGGCCGTTGCTTCCCGGAGCCTGCCTGGCCTGTCCCATACCCCGGGCGCCGCATCAAGGAGCGCGCGGCAGAAGCTTCGGACGGGGCATCCCGCATGCCCCGCTGCCGAGCGGCGCGGTGGGTCCCGGTCCTGGTGTGAAGCGGATGGCCTTCAAGGGGGGAGTCCATGCAGTCGCCGTCGTTTGTTTTCGATGTGCAGTATCCGGTCCGCCTTCGACGCCTGCTGCTCTTCGTGAAGTGGCTGCTGGTGATCCCGCACCTCCTGGTGCTCTGGCTGCTCGGGTTCGTCGTCTCCGCGATCACGGTCGTGGCGTGGTTCGCCATCCTGATCACCGGACGCTATCCGCTCGGGATGTGGACCTTCGTGGTCGGGGTCATCCAGTGGACGACCCGGGTGAATGTCTACGCGACGTATTACCTCCGGGACGATTACCCGCCCTTCGGCGATGGCCCGTACCCGGTGGAGTTCCGGCTGCTGTATCCGGAACGCCTCAGCCGGCTGCTGATCTTCGTGAAATGGCTCCTGGTCATCCCCCACATCCTGGTGCTGGCCGTGCTCGGGACGGTGGCGGCCTTCACGGTCTTCCTGTCCTGGTTCGCGATCCTCATCATGGGGCGATACCCGCGGGGGTTCTTCCACTTCCACGTCGGCGTGCTGCGCTGGATGACGCGGGTGACCCTCTACGCCTCGCTGCTGACCGACGACTATCCGCCGTTCTCGCTCGACTGAGGGCCGAGCCGCAGATAGAGATCGCGGAGAAGCTGAATTTCCGCCGCATGGTGCAGGAACTCCCGGTTGACGTGGAGCACCAGCGCGGCCAGCGGCGAATCGGGATAGAGCCGTTCCGCTTGCCCGCATGGCCGGGAAAGACCCTCCTCCCCGACGGCGGTGAGGCCGGAGATCCATCGCTCGTGCTGCTCCGCCAGGAGGGCCACGCCCCCGGCGGCGGTGGTTGGCAGCGAGATCGCATCGAGATCGAACGACCAGTCCCCGAAATGGCGGCTGGCGCGGCGGCCCAGGACATCGGCGATGTGCATCATGCGCCAGGCGATGGTCGTCACCGGCGGGGGCGCCGGCTCGGTCGAGGTGCGTTCCAGGCGCCAGTGTCCTGCCGCATCGGGCCGGATCGACCAGCTTCCGTCCACCGGCTCCCACAGGTACTCGGCATCGGTGAGGCCCTCCAGCCTGGGCAGGAACTGGGCATTCCAGGCGAATTCCATCTGGTCACGAAGCTCCCGGTTCCAGTCGATTTGCGGCACAGGTGATCCTTTCGTGGCTGGTATGCAGTTGCAGGCAGTGTCGCGGTTGCGGCGGACGGATTCGGTCCGCGATCGGCCCGCTGGACACGGACGGGGAGCGGGAAACCGGCGGGCCGAACGGCGGTACGGAACGACCGGGAATCGCGTCATAATGCATGGAGCATGGCCGTGGACCCGGCCAGATTCCCCATCCGATCGAATCGATGTCCCTGACCGCGAGCATCCTCGCAGGATTCATGCATGGCTACCCGCCGCCCGATCCCGGACAACCCAGTGACTGAACCCGAGGCGGTTGCCGCCGGGTCGGCCCTGTTCGGGCATCCGTTGCCGCCGATCCCCCGGCCGCTCAGCCCCATCGTCGGGCGACGCGCGGAGCTGGATGAGGCGACCGCGCTGCTGACGCGCGGCGACTTCCGCCTGCTGACCCTCACCGGTCCCGGCGGGGTCGGGAAGACGCGCCTCTCGCTCGAGATCGCCCATCGGATGCGGGCCACGATGCCGGATGGCGTGGTCTTCATCGACCTCTCCCCGGTGGATGATCCCGCCCTGGTGCTTCCGGCCATTGCCTCCACGCTCGGGGTGCCGGCGGGGGACAGCGGTACGCTCCTCGTGCGCCTCGCGCAGGCCATCGGGGAGTCCCACCTGCTGCTGGTGCTCGACAACCTGGAGCAGGTGATCGCTGCCGGGGTGGAGATCGCGGCGCTGCTCGCCCGATGCCCGCACACCCTGGCCCTGGTGACGAGCCGGATGCCCCTCCGCGTGCAGGGGGAGCAGGAGATCTCGATTCCCACGTTCACCGAGGGGACGCCATCGCAGGACCGGGTCGCGACCAGCGATGCGGTGGAGCTGTTCGTCCAGCGCGCGCAGGCTGCCCGCCGCGACTTCGCCCTCACCCCCCAGACCGCTCCCCATGTCGCCGAGATCTGTGCCCGCCTCGATGGCCTCCCCCTCGCCATCGAACTCGCCGCCGCCCGCACCAAGCTCTTCTCCCCCGCTGCCCTCCTCACCCGCCTCTCCGACCGTATGGGGCTGCTCACCGGCGGACCGCGCGACCTGCCCTCCCGCCTGCAGACGATGCGGGAGGCGATCCAGTGGAGCTACGACCTGCTGAGCGCCGAGGACCAGGCCGCCTTCCGCCGCCTCGCCCTCT
>JBQCJS010000230.1:0-7564 GCA_051952485.1 Thermomicrobiales bacterium
TCTGGTTCCGATCGTGACCGGACGACAATCGCGGCGTGCCCCCATCTCTGGAACCGGCGGAGTCAGCACGACCGACGGGCGGTCCGTACGGCTGCGTTATTCGCCAGCGCGCTGACACTCGACCCCATCTGGGCGCCGTTCGCAGCGATGCCGTCGCCCGACTTCGTCCCCCCCCAACATCTGGACACCTCCGAACTGGCACATCGCAGGTCCTGAAGCTCCGGCCTCGAAATCCCCGAGGACACCGCTCTACCAAAAATAGTCCGGAGAACTAGTCCGGCAGCCCGTCCGGGTCAGCCCTCCGCATAGTCCTTCCCTTGGTATGGTTCTGGGTCGGAAGGCCGTTGTGGGCATGTCCGTCGTCGTTCGTGTAGCCGGGAGAGCTTTGTGGGGGAACACCTATGTTGAGACGGTTACGGCCGATTCTGGCCCTGTTGATCTGCCTGTCGCTGCTGAGCAGCAGCCTCGCCACCCTGCGCATCATGGCCCAGGATGCCACACCCGGGGCCGAAGTCCCCGTGGATGTTCCGGTCGCCACGGATGTCCCGGTGGAGCCCGTGGAGACGGCCGACCCCGTCGAGACCACCGCACCGACCGAAGTCCCGGTGGAGACGGCTGTCCCGACCGAAGCCGAGATCACGGCGGCGGACGCGACCTTCTCGGCCGCCAAGTCGCCGATCGTGGTGCCCAATGCGATCACCAGCATCACGGTCACCCCGACCACGCTGGCCAACGCCTGCGACACCGTGTCGATGCGTGTCGAGTGGAGCGTTCCCGACACCGCCGGTGCCGGCTCCACCTTCACCCTCACCCTCGATCCGCGCCTGCAGGTGTCGGACGATTTCTTCTTCCTGCCGTCGCCGGACCCGGGTGTGAACATCGCGACCGCGGCGGTGTCCGGTGGCGTCGTCACCTTCACCCTGCTCTCCTATGTGGAGACCCACGGCGACAACAGCGGGTGGGCGGATTTCAGCTCCAGCTCGTGCTGGGCGCAGGGCAACGCCGGCTCCACCGTCACCCTGAACTTCACCGGTGACATCGCGGGCGGCCCGATCACCCAGAACGTCACGGTGCCGGCCCTTCCGACCGCGACGGTCACGAACACCCCGGCACCGACCAACACGCCGCGGCCGACGAACACCCCGACCAATACCCCGACGCTGACCCCGACCTGGGATCCTTCTGTTCCAACCTTCACCCCGACGGCCACCAATACCCCGCGGCCGACGAACACCCCGACCAATACCCCGACGCTCACCCCGACCTGGGATCCGTCGGTTCCGACCTTCACCCCGACGGCCACCAGCACCCCGCGGCCCACGAACACCCCGACGAATACGCCGGCCCCGATCCGCAATGCCCAGAAGAGTGGCGTCTTCACGCGCACCGATCAGGGCAAGCTGAATGCCGACAAGGCCCTCAAGTGGACCGTCGAGGGCATCCAGGGTCCGTTCGCGACCCTGACCATCACCGATACGGTTCCCGCCGGATCGAACTGGGCGTTCGACTGCGATGCCGGCTCGGTGACGTACTGGCCGACGGCGGGCACCACGTTTACCTGCTCGCCGACCGAGGTGACCGTCACCTTCTCGAACGTCGACGCCAACACCTGGCCGACCGTCTCGATGCTGGCGGACACCAAGCCGCCCTTCGAGTCGCTTCAGACCTTCGCGAACACCGCGACATGGGCCGGCAGTGACGGCTCCAGCGGGTCCTCCAACACCGGCTACCTGGTCCAGACGCAGGCTGGCGGCGGCGGCGGCGGGGGCAACACGCCGACCACGGCCCCGACCAACACCCCGACCGAGGCGGTGACCAATACCCCGACCGCCACGGCGACGAGCACGCCGACCGAGACGGCGACAAGTACGCCGACCGCTACAGCGACGAACACGCCGACCGAGACGCCGGTGCCGACCATCGTTCCGGTCAACCCGACGGTCACGCAGGCCACCTGCACCGGACCCGGCACGTCGACGACTCCGAGCGTGATTCCGGCGACGACGACGGGCATCACCTACACGATCGAGGGCACCGTCGCCCCCGGTCAGACGGTCATCGTGCGCGCCACCATCACCGGTAACGCCCAGTGGGGAACCATGCCAACCGGCTGGACCCGCCAGGAAAATGGCACCGCCACCTTCACCGTCGTCCTCGACGACCCGGATTGCGTCGTGACGACGGCCCCGGTTGCACCGGCCACCACCGATGGTTCCTGCCTCGGCGGGACCTGGACGGCCCCGACCGTGACGCCGGCCATCACGGCGGGCATCACCTACCAGGTGAGCACGATCGATCCTGAGACCGGCGCCTACACGGTGACGGCGACGCTCGCGGATGGCTATCGCTGGGGCACCCTGCCTGCCGGCTGGACTGCCCAGGAGAACGGCACCGCGACCTACGAGGGAACGGTCGATCTCAACCCCTGCACCCCGGTGATTCCGGTGGCCCCGGTGACCACGGATGGCTCCTGCCTCGGCGGGACCTGGACGGCCCCGACCGTCACCCCGGGCACCACCGAGGGCATCGTCTACACCGGTGGCACCGTGAACCAGGAGACGGGCGCCTACACGGTGACCGCTACCCTCACCGACGGCCATAGCTGGGGCACGCTGCCCACGGGCTGGACGAAGGTGAATGCGACGACCGCCACCTATTCGGGAACGGTCGAACTCAATCCCTGCACGCTGGTCGTGCCGCAGAACCCGAGTGTCACCGAGGCGGTCTGCACCGGTGGCCAGCTGACGGCACCGAGCGTGATCCCGGCGACCACAGCCGGAATCACCTACACGGTCGAGGGCGGAGTCGCTCCCGGCGCCACGGTGGTGGTCGAGGCGGTCCTGGACGATGGGTACGCCTGGGGCACGCTGCCCACCGGCTGGACGAAGGTCAATGCGACGACGGCGACGTTCAGCGTCACGCTCGACGATGTCGAGTGCACGCAGGTCATCCCGGCGGCGCCGGTCGTGACCAACGCAGTCTGCGTCGGCGGCGCGCTCACCGATCCGAGCGTCGACCTGCAGGAGACCACCGGCGTTACCTACACCATGACCGGCGAGGTCGTGAATGGCGGCACCGTCGTGGTCAAGGCGGTCCTGGGCGATGGCTATGCCTGGGGCACGATGCCAGAAGGCTGGACGCGCGTAGACGCGACCACGGCCACCTACACGGTCGAACTCGATGACGTGGCCTGCACGCCGGTCAGCCCGGTCGATCCGGCCGTGACGAACGTCGCCTGCATCGGTGGGACGCTCACCGAGCCAAGCGTCATCCCGGCCAGCACGGATGGCATCACCTACACCATGACTGGTGACGTGGTGAACGGTGGCACCGTCGTCGTGACCGCGACGGTGAAGGATGGCTACGGATGGGGCACCCTGCCCCAGGGTTGGACGACGGTGGACGACGCCACGGCGACCTTCACCGTCCAGCTGGACGATGTCCAGTGCACCCCCGTTGTCCCGTCCGATCCGGCCGTGACCAACGCGGTCTGCACGGGCGGCGCCCTGACGCAGCCGAGCGTGATCCCGGCCATCACCGAGGGTGTGGTCTACACGCTGGGTGGCGACGTGGTCAACGGAGGCACGGTGGTCGTCACGGCCACGGTGACCGATGGCTACGCCTGGGGTGAACTCCCGGCCGGCTGGACCAGGGTGGATGACGCGACAGCGACCTTCACCGTTCATCTGGACGACGTCCGCTGCACGCCGGTCGCCCCGGTCGCGCCGAACGTCACGCAGGCCGACTGCGCCTCCCCGTCGCTCACGCTGCCGACCACCGAGGGGATCGTCTACACCACCTCCGGGGCGGTCGTCCCGGGTGGCACGGTGATCGTGACGGCCACGCTCGAGGATGGCTATGCGTGGGGCACGCTGCCGGCCGGCTGGACGAAGGTGAGCGATGGCGTGGCGACCTACACGGTTGTCTTCGACCCCGCGAACTGCCAGAAGCCGACGGTACCGCCGACGCCGACCACGGTGAAGACGGTTGCGGTTGACTCGCTGCCGTCGACCGGACAGGGCCAGGGTGGTTCCTGGAGCGGAGATCCGATCTTCCTGATGTTGGCGGCGCTCAGCGTCACCCTCGGGGCAACCGCGTTCGCGCTCTACCGCCGAACGACACACTCCCGCCGCTAACCCGGCAGGAACGAACCAGAGTCCCGTCCCGTTCCGGGGCGGGACTCTGGCGTTTCAGGGGTTGTCGAACGCGGACCCTATGCGATACTCGAACCTGTATTCATGCTCGGCCAGCGGTGTCGAGGGCTGCATGCGCCGGGGGCTCGCATCGGGATGAACGGACTGGACTGGGGGTCGGTCTGTCCTCGATCTTCGGGACATCGATTCCATCGTGTCTCGTTCCATCTTTCGGATTCCAATGCGGGCACGCAGTCGTCGGTTCGGCGCGCTATTCGAGAGATGCATGATGTGGTCTGACTGGACGGTGGCCATTCCGGCATGGGCACTCGCGTTGCCAAGGCTGAACGCGACGCTCGATGAGGCGATCGCCTCTCAGCACCACCGCCTCACCCTGATCATGGCGCCCACGGGCTATGGAAAGACGATGCTGCTGAAGCAGTGGATGGCATCGTCCGACGCCGCTCGCCAGACGTCGGCGGTCATCACCCCCCGTCGCCCGGGAGACGGATCACGCCCGGTTGTCCGCCACCTCCGGGGCGATCCCTCGTTCGCGGAGATCGTGGGCAATCTGGTCGATGACGGCAGCCCGACTGGCAGCGGCGTTTCGAGGGATCGGGCGCGGGATGCGCTGTTCGAGGCCGTGGTACACACCGGGCCGCCATGTGTCCTGGTGATCGATGACCTCGATCTCCTGCCCGTGATGACGCGCCGGTTCCTCATCGATGGACTCCTCGGGCATCCGGACTCACCTGCCGGCCTCCACATCGTTGCCGCCGGACGGATGCCGGCACGCCACTTTCTCGGGCGTCTTGCGGCCGCCGGCCAGGTCCGCCAGCTCTTCGCCCGGGACCTGGCCCTCACCCCGCCTGAAGCGAGCGAGCTGCTGCGCCGCCGTGGAGTCCCGGATCCCGTGGATCGCCGGCTCGAGGCGGTGATGAAACTGACCGGTGGCTGGCCGGCGGGTATCGCGCTGGCTGGCCACGTGATCGACGAGGACGAGGAGCCGGGGCAGTGGCTCCCTCTGGATGACCACGTTGCCACCGCGGTCCTCGACCGGCTGGACGATCCCACGCGCCAGATGCTCATTGCCGCCGCTCACCTGCCATGGATCGATCGCGAGCTCTGGCAGACCTTGGCACAAGGGCGACAGGGGCAAGTGGCCTCTTTCGATACGGTGCGCTCCATCGTTCCGATGACACTCGTCGATCACCGGACGGACGGACGACGCGCCCATTGCCTCGTCCCGCTCCTGCGGGCGAGCCTGCAACGCCTTCGCATCAGCGCCGAGATCGACGGGGGACCGGACGACACCGGGCCGATCCTCAACTCGGCGATGGCATGGTTTGCCGACAATGCCCTCCATGGCGACGTGATCGCACTCGCGCAGGAGACCGGACGCTGGCCGGAGGCCCTGGCCACGCTACATCCCCATTGCGCCGAGCTCGCCAGTCGTGACGATCACCGACCGATCATCGCCTTGCTGTCTCGGCTGCCCGAGCCCCAGCTGCTCTGCAACGACGATCTCGCGTTCTGGTACATGCTCAGCCTGTTGTCGGTCGGGGATATCTCGGAAGGCACGCGCCTCTATCCCCTCCTGATGAAGGCGTGGCAGGGGAGAACGGATGCGCTGACGCAGGGCCGGAGCCTGGTGCTTGGGACGTTGCTCGCGATCTGGCAGGGCGATCGGGAACTCGCCCTCGCCCGGGCGCAGGACGCCCTGGCAATCCTGCCCGCGGAGGCGAGTCACGAGCGCATGCGTGCCGCCGCATCGGGGGAAGTCCTCTCCTGGCACCTCGGCCAGCGGGAAACGGCCATTTCGATGCTCGCGATCGCGAGATCCGCCTGCGAACGCCTGCCGTGGGACCAGCGGTGGTGGGCCACCTTCGTCCTTCCCAACCAGGCCGATCGCACGGCGCTGGAAGGACACCTCACGGCGGCCGCGAACCAGTTCCAGCACCTGATCGATTCCTATTCCGCGGTCTTTCCCGACCAGATGGCGCTGATGCACATGCGGTTGGCGCTGATCGAACTCGAACGGGGTGATGCCGCCGCAGCCGGGCGCACGATGGACCTCATCGGCCCGGTGCCGCCTGTCGGCTACTGGATGCAGGAGGTACCACTGGCGCGTGCGAAGATCCTCCATGCCCTGGGTCATGACCACGAGGCGAAGGAGACCCTCTACTCCGCCCTCCGCGAGGCGAGCAGCGACTTGAACGAGATCGACGTCCGCCGGACCCGCACCGTGCTGGCGCAACTCTGGCTCGACAGTGGGGAGGTCGCCCTGGCCGATGCCTGGGCGACGGAAGAGACGCTCTCGATGGATATCTGGCCGCGATCGTTCGGGCAGACCGTGCCGGGGACGGTCATGGCCCAGCTCCATCTGACGCACGGGCGGCATCCGGAAGCGATCGCACTCCTGGACGCGCTCGTTGATGAAGGGACACGACGCGAGCAACCTGCTCCCCTGGTTCACGTCCATGCCGTGCGAGCCCTGGCCCTCGCGCTCGCACGGGACGTCGATGCGGCCCAGGAGGCGATTCGCACCGCGCTCGCCATCGGCCAACCAAACGGCTTCCAGCGCTCCTACCTGGTCGGCAATCTGGATACCCGCTTGCTGCTGGGAACCCCGGAGCAGACACTCGGCCTGGCGGCGACCTTCCTGTCGCCCCGGACCTCGGCAAACGGTGTGACCCTCTCGGCCCGCGAACTGGATGTCCTCCTGCTTGCGATGCAGGGGATGACGAACGCCGACATCGCGACCCAGCTCTTCATCTCGCCGATGACGGTGAAGAACCACCTGGCGAGGATCTACCAGCGCCTCGGGGTTCGGAACCGGAACGAGGCCGTGATCGCTGCTCGCAGCCGGGGCCTCATCGAGTAGCGACCGCCCGAGTTCACGTCCGCCGCCGTCACGAACGTGGCGATGGGCCGGCCTCGACGACGGAAGCAGGCGTGGAGATCGGCGCCGTCGCGCGGGCCGGCCCTCCCCTTGCGCCGCCGAGGCCATGACGCCTGCCAACCCTCGTTGCGGCCCCACCAGCGAGAGGGGCTCTTGCGCTCCCATTCGCCGGATCTCCACACCAAGACACGCCATATAGCCGTATCCGATACGGAGACCTCGCATGCACGGTGCTCGCGGGGCGGGGCGATCCCCGCGGCGGTGGTCGCTACCAGTTATCGCCCGAGATGGCCGATGCGACCACACAAGGATCGCCCCGCCAGGACGGGCTCACTCCCGCTTCGCCACCGCCACCACACCGGATTGCGCCACAGGGACCGATGTCGCTACGCGAAGGCCCCGACCACTTCATCTGCCAGGCGAGCCACGATGCCCTCGGGGTACGGATAGGTCAGGGTCAGGATGATGTGGGTCGCCCCCGCTTCGATCAGGGGACGCAGGGTCTCGACCGTCGCCGAAAGATCGTCCG
>JBQCJS010000231.1:0-10536 GCA_051952485.1 Thermomicrobiales bacterium
CCCCGGATGCCGAGACGATCAAGGCCGCGGCCGCGCTCGCGACCGACGGGGTGGACATCCTGGGCGACCAGCAGGTGCGCCATCGCGGCACCTTCGGCGGCACGCTGGCCCACGCGGACGCCGCCGGGGACTACCCCGCCGGGGTGCTCGCGCTCGGCGCGGAAGTCGTCGTGCAGGGGCCGGACGGCGAGCGGGTGATCCCGATCGACGAGTTCTTCATCGGTTTTCTCACCACCGCACTCGCGCCGAACGAGCTGATCACGCGCGTGCGCATCCCGGTGCCCCCCGCTGGCGCGGGCTGGAGCTACCAGAAGCTCGCGAACCCGGCCTCCGGCTATGCGATCGTCGGGGTCGCGGTGCAGCTGACGACGGGTGAGGGCGGCGCGATCGAGACGCTGCGGATCGGCGTCACCGGCGCCTCCGACATCGCCTATCGCGCGACCGGGACCGAGGATGCGCTGATCGGCGCGACCCCGGATGCCGAGACGATCAAGGCCGCGGCCGCGCTCGCGACCGATGGGGTGGACATCCTGGGGGACCAGCACGCCCCGGCAGACTATCGGGCCCGCGTGACGCGGAACCTCGTCCGCCGCGCGATCGAGGACGCGCTTCGCTGAGCGAAGAGAAAAGGAGGAAAGAGGAAAGAGAAAAAAGCGGGCTGGCAGGTCATATACCGACTCATGGCGGACCGCTCTTCGCCGGCCGTCCCTGCGGAAAGGACGCCGCCTCCCGGCCGCATCTCTCACGTCTCTTTCCTCTTTTCTCCTTTTCTCACTCCTCGCGGACTACTCCTCCGTTCGCTCCTGGTGGGCGTGGACCAGCATCGCGGTCGCGAACTCCTTGCGCCGGAAGAAGAGCCGGATCTCCCGCCACAACTCCGGATCGTTGCGCCCGATCTCCAGCAACCGGTCCGAGAAGACGATGTCCCCTCGCGCCCGCTGCTCCGTCATGAACTCCGTTGAGAGCAGCTCCGCCATGTAGACCGGGCCGATATCGGAGAACTTCTCCCGATAGTACTCGCGCAGTTTCGCGATGCCTTCCACGTCCAGCGTCGATCCGTCGTCGGCGGTGAACGCCGTCCGCCAGTCGACCGCGGCCAGCAGTTCGTCCAGCAGGGTCACGCGCTCACCCTTGCGGACACGTTCCAGCAGGGCGTCGACCTTCGCGCGGTCGTAGGGCAGTTCGTGTGGCGTCTCCGGAAGGGTGACGGCGGATGAGGGGGAGGGGGGAGGGGCGGGCCGGTCGCTCATACGTGTAGCCAAGCCTTTTCTGGTCGAACCTTGAGCCGGATAGAGGACGATGACCCGGTTGTAGCACGGTAGGACCGTCTGCTCCACCCGCCGTCCGGGCGGGCCATCGCGAGCCGCCGAAACCACCGCCGCTCGCCGCGCGTATCAGCGAGAGACCGCGAACCGACCCCGGGGGCGGTCGACCCGTTACACTTCCCCATCCGGCATCGCCCCATCAGGACGCGCCACCCTGCCGGATCGTCGCCTCGATCGGCCGACGGCTCGTGTTTTCCTTCCCATCGGACCACATCCACGAGCCACGTCCCGGGAGAATCCCCCTTCATGAGTCATGGTCGCATCAGCCGCGCCAGCCAGCGCCACCCCGATGCCCGCCGCCGCCAGGCCCGCTACGGCAAGACCCGATACGGGCAGAAGGCCGCGTCGCTGCCGCCCCACCTCCTGCCCGGTGTGACCGGACATGGGGAGAAGAAGGGGTTCTGGGACCTGCCGAAGATCCTGATGCTCACCACCGCCGTGGTCGGCGTGCTGGCGTTCGTCTTCGTCGCGGTCACGGTCGTCACCGGGGTCATCGGCGCCTTCGCGACCGTCCGGGAATATAAGGATGTCAACGCGAGTCTCCCGAATGCCGCCGAGGTCTCCGCGCAGACATTCCAGACGACCGACATCTACGACCGCAACGGCACGCTGCTCCAGGAGGTCGACAACCCCGACTACGGATGGCGCACCTACGTCTCCTACGACAGCATCTCCCAGTACCTGATCGACGCGACCGTCGCCGCCGAGGATTCCACCTTCTGGACCAACCAGGGTGTCGAGCCGGTCGCTATCCTGCGCGGTGGCCTCATCAATCTCTCGGGCGCCGGGAGTTCGGGCGGTTCCACCATCACCCAGCAACTCGTTCGCGCCATCTATCCGGACCAGATCAGCGCGCTCGACATCAGCTACACCCGCAAGTTCCGCGAGGCCATGGCCGCCTACGCGCTGGCGAAGGAATACTCGAAGCAGGACATCATGACGATGTACCTGAACCAGATCTATTACGGTGCGCGCTCCTACGGGATCGAGGCGGCCGCGCAGACCTACTTCAACAAGCACGCCAAGGACCTGACGCTGGCGGAAGCCTCCCTGCTCGCCGGCCTGCCCCAGGCGCCGTCCTACTACGAGCCGTCCGATCCCGAGAAGTTCGAGATCGCCAAGAAGCGCCAGCAGTACGTCCTCAACCAGATGGTGAAGTACCGCTACATCACCCGCGAGCAGGCCGACGCCGCCTTCGCGGAGCCGCTTCACCCGAGCAACGTGCGCACGGGCGCCATCCAGAATGCCCCGCACTTCACCGAGTACGTGAAGCAGTACATCATCGACCACTATGGCGAGGATGCCCTCTACAGCGGCCTTCAGATCACCACCAGCATCGACCTCCCGTTGCAGGCGGAGGCCGAGCAGATGGTGGCCAGCGGTGTCGCGAACATGGCGCAGTACGACAAGAACAACGGCGCGATGGTCGTGATGGTCCCCTGGAGCGGCGAGGTGCTGGCCATGGTGGGGTCCGCCGACTTCAACAACGCCATCATCGGCGGCCAGGTGAACTATGCGACCAGCCTGATCCAGCCAGGCTCCTCCATGAAACCGATCGTCTACGCCGCCGCCTTCGAGAAGGGCTGGAATCCGGGCACGGTCCTTCTCGATGTTCCCACCACCTGGAAGGTGGAGAACCAGGCGGACTACAAGCCGAACAACTACTCCGGCCTCTCCTACGGCGCGGTGACGGTCCGCACCTCGCTCGCGAACTCCCTGAACATCCCGGCGGTGCTCGCCACCGATTACGTCGGCGTGCAGGGCGTGATGGACACGGCCCGCAAGATGGGGCTGAAGGACAGCCTGGAAGAGGATGCCGGGTACTACGGCCTCTCCATCGGCCTCGGCGCCGGCGAGGTCGAGTTGCTGGAACACACCAACGCCTACGCGACCCTGGCGAACAACGGCACCTATGTGCCGGCCAACCCGATCCTCGAGATCAAGGACTCGCAGGGGAACATCCTCTACAAGCACGACGAGGCCCAGGTCCGGAAGGAGGCCTCGCAGGCGATCCCGGCCGGGAATGCCTATCAGGTGACCTCCATCCTCACGGACAACAAGGCCCGCGCGATGGTCTTCACGGAGGACAACCTGTTCGGGAACACGCAGACGGACCTGGGCCGACCCACCGCCGCGAAGTCCGGGACCACCGAGGACTGGAAGGACCTCTGGACGATGGGCTACACGACGGATGTCGCGGTGGGGGTGTGGGTCGGCAAGAGCGGTGACAGCGGGCAGGGACAGATCTACGAGATCGACGGCATCCAGGCCGCCGGACCGATCTGGCAGAAGATGATGCTGGAGATCCACAACAACCCGGAGTTCTCCAAGCTCCTGGTCGGACCGGACGGGAATGCCGTGTCCAAGGACTTCCCGGTGCCGGACACGGTCAGCAAGGAGAAGATCTGTTCGGTCACCGGCCAGAAACCGGGCACGGGATCGACCAGCGAGGAATGGATCGTCAAGTCCCAGGCTCCCACCCGCGCCTGCGGCGACCTGGACACCTGGCAGACGAAGCAGCTCGACAACGCCCTCCAGCAGATGCAGAGCGGCTCGGCCCGGTGGGCGTCCAACGCCCTGAGCAGCCTCAGCGCCTATGCCCGTGCTGTTGGCCGGACCAATGTCCCCGAGGTCTCCAGCGAGGATGACAACGACACGTCCAGCGACTCCACCGGAGGCGGGGAGACGAGCGGGACGGGAGAGACCAGCGGCAACGGCGATACGGGCGGCGACACCTCGGGCGGCACGACGACCCAACCGACATCGCCCCCGATCGAACAGGCGCCGACCCAGCCCTCGACAGAGCCGACCTCGGCGCCGGTCGAGACCGAGGCGCCGGTGCCGACCGCGCAACCGATCGGCTACAGCCCGCCGGACGACACGGCCTGATACCGAATCCGGACAGATCGGATGCGGAAACCGGACCGACACGTGGTCCTTCGGCTTCGCTTAGGACTCCCTACGCACCCGGCCCGGATGCCGCGGACTCACGGATGGGGGCGCCGATCCGGCTGCGCTGGAACGTACCCGGATCATTCGGATGGGGATGATCCGGAATCCGGGTAATCCGTGTTCTCTTACCGGGCCGTCATAAAGACGGCCCCTCCAAACGCGACGCGGTATGCTGCGGCACGGTGCTTGAAACACGCACGCATGGACCCAATCGGACCACAAACAGATCGTCCGGATTGGGGGTGATCCGGTCCGCGCGTGGCTTCCAACCGGCAGGGACGGCACGCCCCCGGCGGGAAACCACATGAAATGAACGGCCCCCCGATATGGTTCGGGGGGCCGTTCTCCGCGTTGGGGTGCGTGATGATGGAGCCGAGGGCTACAGGTCGTCGCTCTCGTCCTCGGTCTCGTCTTCTGCCGTGCGGATCGGGGTTGCACCGGGGCGGGAGGGTGTCGCGTCCATCCGCATGGCGGAGCGTCGCCGGCGGCGGCTGAGGCGCGTCCGCTGGCTCACCGCGCCCTCCGGCGGGACGACCGGCGCATCCTGGATCGGGGCGGAGAGGACGATGCTGGTGGAGCAGCGGGCGCCGAGTTCCGCCAGCTCATCCACCAGTTGCTCCAGTTCGTCCGTGGAGGCGACGTTCACCTTGATCAGGAAGGAACGATCACCGGTGGTGCGCAGGCATTCCACGACGGACGGCTCGGTACGCAGCCGGTCCAGGAAGCGGTCGCTGTTGCGGCGGTCGATGTCGGCGGCGATCAGGGCGGAGAGCGGCCGACCGATCGCGGCAGGGTCGACGATGGCCCGGTAGCCGGCCAGGACTCCGCGTTCCTCCAGCCGGCGGACGCGCTCGATCATCGCCGGGCTGGACAGCCCGACCCGTTCCGCCAGCGCCTTCATCGTCAACCGTCCGTTCGCCTGCAGCTCGGACAGAATGCGCTCATCCAGCGTATCGATGGTCGACACAGGGGCTCCTTCTCTGCGCATGCACATCGATCACGATGCGAGTCACCTTTTCAGTCCATCACCCAAGGCAAACTCGTATGTCCCGACGATTTCTATACCAGCCAAAAGTGTAGCCTATGCGTAGAACGTGAGCAAGATGCGCCAGTTCACCTTGTTTCCTGAAAGACAATGCGGTATGGGCGGTGCCTCTCCTCGCCGCCGGCGGGTGCCTCCCGAGCGCGGCGCGATACGGGTGCCAGGCGCGGGCGATCCTGTCCGGCAGGGGCGATCCTCGCGCAGTTGCCGCGTTAGCCCAAACGGCCCGTTCTGTGGGCCATCTCGCCTAACGTGGCGTTGTGCCGAGACCTCGGAACCACCGGCCACAGCAACCACAACCACGACCACTGCGAGGGCGGCGCCGACCGACCATTGTCCCTCCGCCTTCCCTGGACATGCTACGTAGAGCGAGGCGATGGACCCCGTCCGCCCGTGAAGCACGAACATGTGTCATCCCGAGCGGAGCGGTGCATGGGTGTTCGTCCCACAAGCGATGCAGCGGAGTCGAGGGATCACGTGGCATTCGCCATGTCATGTGATCCCTCGACTTCGCTCCACCCCTCATGCAGCGATCCCCAATCGCCGCTCCGCTCGGGATGACAGAGAAGCGTCCTGTGCGGGGCGTGAGCGCCACAGCCGTATCCGCCGATGCCACGAATGCACGGTGCTCGCCAGACATGAGCGATCGTGTCCCGCCGGGGCGATGCTCGCAGTGGTTGCTGCGGCCGGCGATCGCCCATGATTGCCTATGCCACCAAGGCGGCCACAAGGGCCGCATCTACGAGACACGATCGCTCATGCCCGGCAACCTACCACCGCCGACAAATCGGATTGCGCTCCATGCGCGGGTCGTAGCAGTAGCGGAATGGCCGAAGGGCTCAGGAACGCCGTCTCGCTTGACGTGGCGTTCGCACGGCGGGCAGTGAACCATCGACCGGAGCAGCCACAACCACACCCACAACCACGGCGAGGGTTCTCCTCCCGGTGGTTCGACCGGAACCCTCGCCGGTCCGGCAGGTTGTCGATGCCCGTCCCGCTGTGGCCTTCATGGCCTCCCCTCCCGGCATCCCCGAGGCGAGGTCAAGCGAAATGGTCCGATCAGTGCGTCTTGTGGGCACGGCCGATGGCGGTCTGCCGGGCCTGTTCCTCCAGCGCATTGTCGATCGGAGGGAGGTCGGCCGACCCGTAGCGGCGGGTCAGGCCGGCCTCGATCAGCCAGTCGGCCAGCGCGGGGTTCTTCGGGAGCAAGGCGCCGTGCAGGTAGCAGCCGAGCGCGTTCTTGTAGCGCGTGCCCTCGGTGCCGTCCTTGCCGTTGTTGCCGCGCCCGACAGCGACCTTGCCCATCGGCGACGCCTGCTCGCCGAGGAAGGTGAGGCCGCTATGGTTCTCGAACCCGACCAGCGTGCCCCAGTCCTCCGAGTCGATCACGACGTTGCCGATGAACCGTTCCGGCCCGGCGGTCGAGGTGATGTCGAAGAGGCCGATGCCGGGAAGCGGCTCCGCGTCGTGCGGACGGTACTCGTGCCCGAGCAGCTGGTAGCCGCCGCAGATCGAGAGCATGGCCGCGCCGTCCTCGATCGCCTGCTTCAGGCGTTGGCCCTTCTCGCCCTGGAGGTCGCGGGAGACCGCGATCTGTTCCTGGTCCTGGCCACCGCCGAAGAAGAAGATGTCGATGTCGTCCGGGATCTCCTCGCCCAGCCCGATCTCGACCACCTCCGGCTCGATGCCGCGCCAGCGCGCCCGCTGCGCGAGGGCAAGGACGTTGCCCCGGTCGCCGTAGATGTTCATCTTCGTGCCGTAGAGCCACCCGATCTTGATCGTCTGCCCGGTGGTGGCATCGGTGGAGGAGGTTTGGGTGCTCATGAGGGCCTCCTTGAGGGTCGCCCGTGGATTGTGGATTCCCGCACGCGCGACGGTTGTGCGTAGGGACCGACCGCATGCCGGTCCGATGATGGCTCGGCGTGTCTCGCTATTGTTCCCAGAACGATTCCACCGAGCCGCGATCGGCCAGGATCTTCCGCAGGCCCAGCATCGCGGTATAGGTCGGCAGGATGTAGGCGTCCGCCCCTTCGGGCACCGACGCCACGAAGGCATCCAGCGCGCGTTCCAGGTCGTCCGGCAGCGGGGTGATCCGGCCGGCGGGGACGCCCGCGTACTTCAGGCGGTTGGCCATGTCGGCGCCGCGGATACCGGTCGTGCTGAGCTGGCCGTCGCCGTCGGCCAGGAGTTCGAAATCGACATCCCACAGCCAGGAGACGTCGCGGCCGTCGGCGTCGAGGTCGTTGATCGCGATCAGCGTCGGCACGCTCAATCCGCCCGTCTCGGCGGTGAGCATCCGCAGGACCTCGTTGAAGCCAACCGGGTTCTTCACCAGCGCGATCGTCAGCGTCCGGCCTTGGTATGGCACCCGCTCGATGCGCCCGAAGGCGGAGCGGAACGCCGCGAGGGTCTGGACGATCCTCGCTGGCAGCACACCTGCCTGCGCGGTGACGGCGTAGGCCGCGAGCGTGTTGTAGGCGTTGTAGATGCCCGGCACCGCGATCTCGATGCGGACCGGCTCGCCCGCCGCCGGCGTCACGGTCATCGCCAGCGACTCGACGCCGTGCAGCGCGATCTCGCCGCCCGCGACATCGAGGGGCGGCCGGGCGCTGTCGCCGTTCGGGCAATACCAGTCGCCGAGATGGGAGACGTAGAGCGCGTGGTACTTCAGGTCCGCACCGCAGACCTTGCAGGTGGCCGCGTCCGCCGCATGCGGCAGGGCGTCCAGCCGGTGCGTCGCCTCGTCCAGGCCGAAGGTGATCCGCTTCGCCGCCAGGCCCTCGGTGATGAACGACAGCGTCGGATCGTCGGCGTTGACCACGATCGTGGAGGCGTCCGTGAGGTCGCGGAAGGCGGCTTTCCAGGTCCGGGCGATGGTGTCCAGCTCGCCATACCGGTCGAGCTGGTCGCGGAAGAGGTTGTTCAGCAGGATCAGGCGCGGCTGCGTCCGGCGCACGATCTCCGGGAAGGCGGCCTCGTCGGCCTCGATCACCGCGATCGTGCCCTTCGGCGTGCCGAGGGGGGAGGTGCGGTCGGCGAGGGCGACCGTGACGCCGCGCACGAGGTTGGCGCCGGTGCGGTTGTGGACCACCTCGTAGCCCGCGCCGGTGAGGATGTCGGCGATCATGCGGGAGGTCGTCGTCTTGCCGTTGGTGCCGGCGACGACGATCGCGCCTGCGGTAAGGCGAGCGGCGAGCTTGTTCAGGATGTTCGGGTCGATCCGTTCCGCGATCAGCCCGGGGGCGGAGGTGCCGCCGCCGCGCCCGAGGCGGCGGCTCGCCTCACCGGCGAGCTTGGAGACGGTCAAGGCGGCCGCCAGGCGAGGATCGAAGTCCTTCGGCAGGCCGGGAATGCGGATGCGGGAGCGGAGGTCGTTAGTTCCCATAGTTCGTCACCACAAAGACCTGCGTGAGCGTGTCGAAGTTGACCGCCGGGCGAACCTTGACCTCGATCTGGTCGTTCTGGGCGTTCACCACCGGATCGCCCCAGACGATGCCGATGATGATGCCGGGAGGAATCTGCCGCGTCATGTCGGAGGTGACGATCTTCTCGCCCTCCTTCGGCGTCTTCGTCTTGTCGATGTGCTCCATGATCATCGGCTGCTGGCCGCCCTGCCAGGTGCCGATCACGGTGCCTTCCGCCTGCGTGTCCTCCAGCCGCGCGCCGACCTTCATGCTGGAATCGATGATGAGCATCACCTTCGCGCTGTTCTCGGAGACCTCCGAGATCTGGCCGACGAAGTAGTTCGGATCGACCACCGCCATGCCCACGCGCAACCCGTCGGCCGTGCCCTTGTCGATGATGAGGAACTTCTGTTGCCCGGTGGGATCGCGGGAGATCACCTCGGCGGAGACGTATTCGCGGTCCGGATGGGCCGCCTTCGCCTGGTCGAGTTGCTCCAGCACCTTGCTCTCGGCGAGCTGGGCCTTCAGGTCGCTGTTCTCGGCATCGAGCCGGTCGCGCTCGGCGACGGCGGTGGCGAGCTGGTCCTCCAGCGGGGTGGTCGATTCCAGCGAACCGGGGATGCCGGAGAAGGCGCCGCTGATCGGCTGGACGACGGTGTTCAGGCCGTCCTTGATCGGGGAGAGCAGGTTCTGCCGGTCCAGCACGACCAGCGAAAGCGTCAGGATGGTGAAGACCAGGACCAGCGAGAGCGTCTTGCGCCAGGGGACCTGCTTCACGATCGGATGTCCTTCGCGTGCGGCAAGGCGTGTCGTCTCCTTCGTTCCGCGCGGGTGAGCATGATGGACGGGGGCGCGGGGCGACCTGCGAGCGCCGGTGCCGACTGGGCACCATTCCGGCGAATCGTCATCCTACCATCCTGGCGCACAGGATGTCCGGACACACGAGCGCCGCATGCAGCCCCTGAGCTGAGCCCGAGACAGCGGCAGGCATCGTCACCGGGTTGAGGCCGGGGCTTCGCGGGATCGTCCCACCGGCGCAGACACGTCGATGGGGATGCTTCTAGCCGCGACGCAGTTCCTGCCCCCCTGCCAGCGCCCGCTGGTAGAGGTGCAGCGACTCCGCGACGCGGCCGGTGCCCCGCGCCACACAGGTCAGCGGGTCCTCCGCGCGGTGGACGGGCATCCGCAACTCGCTCTGCAACCGGCGGTCGAGGCCCATCAGCAGGGCACCGCCACCGGCGAGGGTGATGCCGTGCTCCATGATGTCCGCCACCAGTTCGGGCGGGGTCTCCTCGATCGAGTTCTTCACCAGCTCGATGATGGTGTTCACCGGCTGGGAGATGGCGTCGCGCAGCTCGACGGAACTCACTTCCACCGATTTCGGGAGGCCGGTGAGCAGGTCGCGGCCGCGCAGCATGACGCGGACTTCCTCTTCCAGGGGATAGGCCGAACCGGCGGCGATCTTGGCGTTCTCCGCCGTGCGCTCGCCGATCACCAGGTTGTGGTCGCGCCGGGCGTACTGGATCAGCGCGTCGTCGATCTCGTCACCGGCCACGCGGATCGAGTGGTTGACCACGATGCCGCCGAGCGAGATGACGGCGACCTCGGTGGTGCCGCCGCCGACGTCGACGACCATGTTGCCGGTGGCCTGGTGCACGGGCAGCCCGGCGCCGATGGCCGCTGCCAACGGCTCCTCGACGATGTAGACCTGCCGGGCCCCCGCCTGGTAGCCCGCCTCCTTGACGGCCCGCTGCTCCACCGCGGTGATGCCGCTGGGGACGCAGATGACCATCCGCGGCTTGGCGAAGTAGCG
>JBQCJS010000232.1:0-5914 GCA_051952485.1 Thermomicrobiales bacterium
GGCCATCGGGGATATGTTGTGCAGACCTCAGTCGGCAACTGCCACCAGATGCTCGTCTTCGTCGAACGGGTTGAAATCCGGCACCGGTGGCCACTCAGGCATCCGCGCGATCTCGGCCACCGGACGCTCACGCGGCAGCGGCCTCACCTGCCGAACCCCCTCCGCGCCGACGATCGCACCCAGCGCCTGCTCCAGATCACGCGAGACTTCCACCCTCCGGGTGCGGCTGCGCAGGCTGCGCACACCCTGGAGCGTGTGCACCTCGAAGATCACCGGCTGGCTCCCCTCGTGCTGGCGCAGCACGGCGTCGATGTCCTGCATCACCCGGATATCGCCCCACACATCGGGCGTCGCCGGCAGCCGGACCGCCAGCGATGGTCCTTCCGCGATCGCCCGCTTCACCACCGGCAGTTCGTCCGTCACCGCCTCCATGATCAACTGACGCGACTCGCCACGCTCATCGATCTTCGCGGTGAAGGCCAGGATCGCATCCGGTTCCAGCTTCGATCCGTTCGCCTCGTAGGCGTCCGGGAATGCCACCATCTCGATCGTGCCGGTCAGGTCTTCGACCTCCAGCACGGCCATCGTACGGTTCGTCTTCGTGGTGATCCGCCGCGCGGTTGTGATCATTCCCACCAGCTGGATCTTCTCGCCCACGTTGCGGTGCTGCACGTCCTGCACCTGCGTGAATCCCCGGGGCGTGCCCTCCGCGAAGATCTCCATCAGCGGGTGCGAGCTCAGGTACAGGCCTAGCAGTTCCTTCTCCCACGCCAGGATCGTCTTGTTGTCGGCCGGCTCGACCTTCGGCAGCATGGTCGATGCCGACTGCGGACCCGCATCCACCAGCAGACCCCCGAAGAGATCCATCTGGCCGCGTGCCGCCGCCTTCTGCCGCTGCTGCGCTGCCCCGATGGACCCCTCCAGCGCGGCGATCACCGCCGCTCGCTCCCCCATCGAGTCGAAGACGCCCGCCTTCGCCATGCTCTCGACCACGCGCTTGTTCACCGACGACCAGTCGACGGCGTCGCAGAAGTCTTCCAGCGTCGCGAACCGCCCATTCGGCTGCTCGTCCCGCGCCTTCACGATCGTCTGCACGGCGCCCAGTCCGGCATTCTTCACCGCGCCGATCCCGAAGCGGACGCACTCCACGCCATCCTCGTTCTTCTCGACCGTGAAATCGACCCGGCTGCGATTGATGTCCGGCGGCAGCACCGGGATGCCGGCGCGGCGGCACTCGGTCACGTTGAACACCGTCTTGTCGGTATTCCCGATTTCCGTCGACATCAGGGCGGCCATGAACTGGACCGGATAGTTCGCCTTCAGGTACGCCGTCTGCGCCGCTATCACCGCATACGCGGCACTGTGCGCCTTGTTGAAGCCATACCCGGCGAACTTCTCGATCATGTCGTAGACGTCGCCGGCCAGCTTCTTGTCGTGCCCCAACCCGGCCGCGCCATCGATGAACCGCTGGCGGTACTTCGCCATCACCTCCGGGAGCTTCTTGCCCATCGCCTTGCGCAGGCCGTCGGCGTCCGCCATCGAGAACCCAGCCAGGACACTGGCGATCTGCATCACCTGTTCCTGGTAGAGCGCGACGCCGTACGTCTCCTTCAGCACGTCCTCCAGCGTCGGATGGTCGTACTCGATGGGAATGCGTCCATGCTTGCGCCCGATGTAGTCCGGCGCCATCTCCATCGGCCCCGGCCGGATCAGCGCCATCAGGGCGATCAGGTCCTCGAAGCTCGTGGGCTGGACATCGACGGTCATGCGGGTCGTCATACCGCCTTCCAGCTGGAAGACGCCTACCGTCTCGCCCCGGCCCAGCAACTCGAACGCCTTCGGGTCGTCCATCGGGATCGAGTCGATCGTCAGCTCGACACCCGTCTCCCGCACCAGATCGACGGCCTTGCCGACGACCGTCAGGGTCTTGAGGCCAAGGAAGTCCATCTTGAGCAGGCCCAGGTCCTCCAGGTGCCCCTGCCCCCACTGCGTCGTGACGTCGCCCTCGCTCTTGCCGCCCGCCCGCTGCAGCGGCACGTGCTGGACCAGCGGATCGCGCGAGATCACGACACCGGCCGCGTGGGTAGACGAGTGGCGGGCCAGCCCTTCCACCTTCTTCGCGGTCTCGATCAGTTCCTTGACCTGCGTATCGCCCTCGTAGAGCTTCGAGAGTTCCGGCACCTCCGTCAGCGCCCGGTCGATCGTCATCTTCGGATCGGTCGGGATCAGGCGGGCCACCCGGTCGGTGTCGCCGAACGAGAAGCCCATCGCCCGCCCGACATCCCGCACGGCCGCCTTCGCCTTCAGCGTCCCGAAGGTGATGATCTGCGCCACGCGGTCGTCGCCATACTTCTGGACGACGTACTTGATGACCTCGTCGCGGCGGTCGTCGGCGAAGTCGATGTCGATGTCCGGCATCGAGATGCGGGAGGGGTTCAGGAACCGCTCGAAGATGAGGTCGTACTTGAGCGGGTCGAGGCCGGTGATATTCAGGCAGTACGTCACGAGGCTGCCCGCCGCCGATCCGCGCCCTGGACCGACCAGGATACCCTCGCGCTTGGCGAACGCCACGAAGTCCCACACCACCAGGAAGTAGTTGGTGAACCCCATCGAGTCGATCACGCCAAGCTCGTAGTCGAGCCGCTCCCGGATCGGGCCGTCCAGGTTCCCGTAGTGACGCAGCGCCCCTTCCTCGCAGAGCAGGCGCAGGTAGGTCGCCGGCGTATGCCCCTCCGGGACATCGTATTCCGGTAGCTGGTAGCCCTTGAACCCGAGGTCGAGGTTGCACATCTCGGCGATGCGCATCGTATTGGAGAGCGCCTCCGGCACGCTGCCGAAGAGCCGTTCCATCTGCCCGGGACTCTTGAGGAAGAGCTGGCTCGTCTCGGACTTCAGGCGCTTGGCATCGTTGACGGTCGCGTTCGTCTGCACGCAGACCAGGATGTCCTGGGCGGGCGCATCCTCTTCGTAGCAGTAATGGACGTCGTTCGTGGCGACGAGCGGCAGGTCGAACCGGCGGGCGAGGTCGATGAGCTGCTTGTTGTTCTCGACCTGCTCCACCAGACCGGCGTCCTGGATCTCGATGAAGAACCGCTCCTTGCCGAAGATCTCGCTCAGCGAGCCGGCATAGGAGAGCGCCTTCTCCACATCGCCGTTCAGGAAGTTGTTCGCCACCGGCCCACCGAGGCAGGCCGACGTGCAGATGATCCCCTCGTGGTACTGCTGCAGGAGTTCCAGGTCGATCCGGGGCCGGTAGTAGAAGCCGTCCAGGCTGGCGATGCTGGCCAGCTTGATCAGGTTCCGGTACCCGATCTCGTTCTCGGCCAGCAGGAGCAGGTGATACGACTTGCGCTCGCGTTTGGCGATGCTGCTCTCCGCGAGATAGGTCTCCATGCCGATGATCGGCTTGATCCCGGCGGCGGTGGCGGCGTTGTACCAGTCCATCGCCGCGTACATCACGCCGTGATCGGTGACCGCCATGTTCTTGATGCCGAGTTCCTGCGCGCGCGCCATGTACTGGGGAATGCGCCCCATGCCGTCCAGCAGCGAGAACTCGGTGTGAAGATGGAGGTGGGAGAACTCTGCCATGCGTGATCCTGTACCCCGCCCGCAATCGCTCCCAGGAGCCGACCGCGAACATCTCTACGAACCCTGCATCCAGCCACCGGGGCGGACGCAGGACAGATGACCCCGCAAGCGATGGATCGCCTGCGGGGTCTGGCGTCGTGCGGCATGTGGGTCGAATCGAAAGGCAATTGCGGCGGGATGCACTTAACGACCGATTCTAGCCAGCCCGCTAGCACATGTCATCCGGTGCGGCAAGCGCAGCCGACCGGCTGACCGGCCTGCCCGCCTCAGGCAGCGGAGACGGCGGAATCCCCTTCCTCACCCTTGAGGACCAGCTTCGCCTGCTGCGCCAGCAGCCGCAGGACCTGCCGCATGCTGTCCCGGTACTCCTGGGGCACATCCGCATTCTGGAGCAGGCCGAGCACCTCGGTGATCTCCGGCTCACCGGAGAGCAGGCTGGAAACCTCACGCGGGAGGAAACCCGCCGCCGCCAGCAGCTCGTCCTGCTGCACCCGCTCGAGGCCGAGGGCCTGTGCAAGCTGCTCGACCGCGTCCCGGGTCGGCGTGCGGGCGCCGCTCTCCAGGCGGCTCACGTAGGAGTGATCGAAGCCGGCACGCTCGGCCAGCTTGCTCTGCGACACCCGTCGCGCCTCGCGGAACCGCTTGAGAACCGGACCGAAACCCTCTGCCTTCTGCTCGAACATGTCCCCGCCTCCTCTGTCTGTGCAGGTCGCGCTGCTTCTGCACAGACCCTGCGTACTGCCTCGTTCGACTTGCCGATCGGTCACGTGACCGCTCTGTGTTGATGACACTATACGTACAGATTGCCACGCTGTCAACAGGTTGTCCGTGTTTTCCCCGGGAACTGTCCTTGCAGTCGCCCGAAACCCCACTCCAGTACCCCGACTGTCGTTTAGCGCGACTCCGCCACCTGAAACGGCAGCTTACCGACATATACCGTCACTGCAACCGTTTCGGATGCATCAGGCGCCGGGTCGGCGGGGGGGTTGCTATACTCGCTGGTGACGTCCCGGCGCTCCTGGGGCCGCTCGGGAGCCTCCGGCAGAACAGCGCGCGATGATGACACTGTCGAAACCTCTGGCCCCGCCCAGGTCGCCATCGCACGATCGCCGGGTTGTGCCTGCGGCGCCCACCAGACGGCGTCGTGTATCCGACCTCACTACCCGTATCGAGACAGGACATGTTCACGTGGGAACCACTCGCCGCGAGACGCGGATTCTGAAGGGCGTCCAGCTCGCCAAGCGCCTGCGGGGAGAGATCGCCGCCGCGCACGAACACCTCCTCGCCAAGGGCGGCTGCGCCCCGGTCCTCGCCACGCTGCTCGTCGGTGACAACCCGGCGGCGCTCGCCTACCGCGCTTCGATCGCCCGCACCTTCGGCCGTGTCGAGATCGAGCACCGGGCCATCGAGCGCCCGGCCGACCTCACCGCCGAAGACCTGACGCGGACGCTGCGCGAGCTGAACGACGATCCGGCGATCACCGGCATCCTCGTCCTGATGCCGCTCCCTGCGCACCTCGACCCCCAGGCCGTGATCGAGAACCTCTCGCCCCTGAAGGACGTCGATGGCATCACGCCCACGAACGCGGGACGCCTTCACCTCGGGCTACCCTCGCTCCGGCCAAGCACGCCCGCTGGCGGCCTCGAACTCCTCGATTTCCATCAGGTGCCACTCGATGGCGCGAAGGTGACGGTCGTCGGCCGCAGCAACGTCGTCGGCCGCCCGCTGGCCACGCTGCTGACCCAGCGGAGCGCGACCGTGACGCTCTGCCACAGCCACACGCACAACCTGGCGATGGAGACAGGAGATGCCGATGTGGTCTGCCTGGCGGCGGGATCGCCGGGCCTGGTGACCGGCGAGATGATCCGGCCCGGTGCGACCGTGCTCGATTTCGGGGTGAATGTCCTGGAGGACGGGAAGGTCGTTGGCGACGCCGACTTCGATTCGATGCTGGGGGTAGCCGCCGCGATCACGCCGGTGCCGGGCGGTACGGGGCCGGTGACGGCCCTCGTGCTGGCGCGCAACACCCTCGCTGCCGGATTCGCGGCACTGGAAGGCTCGCTGGACGGTGTGCTCTACGAGATCCCCGAATCGATTCTCCGCGCCCACACGGCCGAGCTCGAACCGGTTGCTCCATGACGCGCCGACCGTCGTCGGGATATGTCGCATCAGGCGATACTGGTCCCCGATGTCGTGACGGATTCCTTGAAAACCCGCCCGCCCGCTGGTAGACTAGCCCTCGCGCGTTCGCGATGGGGTGTCGTCTAACGGTAGGACACCTGACTCTGGATCAGGCAGTTGGGGTTCGAATCCCTGCACCCCAGCC
>JBQCJS010000233.1:0-5288 GCA_051952485.1 Thermomicrobiales bacterium
CCCTCCGCAGAAAGGGTTCATCGTCATGGTTCTCAAGGATCGCCGCCGCGTGTCCCTCGACACCGCACTCGATGCGGCTACCGCTGCCCACGCCACGCGCCGCACCGTCGTGAAGGCCGGCGCCGCCGCTGGCCTCACCGTCGCCTTCTCGCTCCGGGCCGCGTTCGCGCAGGATGCCTCGCCCACGGTCGAGACCGCTCCCGCCACGCCGCTCACCGAAGCGACCCCGGCCGCATCTCCCCCGGCGACGCCGGAGGCCGCCGCTCCGGCATCGCCGTTCCCGAACGCGCTCGATGCCTACCTGCGGGTGAACGAGGATGGCACCGTCCAGCTCAGCACCAGCAAGGTGGAGTATGGGCAGGGTATCGCCACCGGCTTCCGCCAGCTCGTCGCGGAGGAACTGAACCTCGGGTTCGACCAGGTGACGATCGTGATGGGCGACCCCGCCATCACGCCGTTCGACTTCCCGACCTACGGTAGCCTGTCCACCCAGCTCACCGGCCCGCGCATCCGCCAGGCGAGTGCCACGATGCGCGACTGGCTGCTCCAGCTGGGGTCCGAGAAGCTCGGCATCGACGTGGCCGGCCTCGAAGTGAAGGACAAGGCGGTCGTCTCGACGGCCGATCCCTCCAAGTCGGTGACCTTCGCCGACCTGGCCGCCGGCAAGAAGGCCGAGCGGGACATCGACGCGTCCGCGAAGGTGAAGGACCCGGCCGATTTCACGATCATCGGCAAGTCCATCCCCCGGCCGGACGTGTACGAGAAGGTCAATGGCGCGCTGAAGTACGGGATCGATTCCCGCGTCGATGGCATGGTGTATGGCAAGGTCGTGCGGCCGCCGTTCTATGGATCGACCCTCGATTCGGTCGACTTCTCGGAAGCCGAGTCGATGCCGGGCTACGTCGGCTCGGTCCACAAGGGCAACTTCGCGGCGATCGCCGCCGAGCGCCTGGAGCAGGCCGAGGCCGCGCTGCAGAAGGTGAAGGCCACCTGGACCACGCCCGCGCACGCGCTCACCAGCGACACCATCTTCGACTTCATGGAGCAGAACCCGGGCGACGCCTCCGTGCTGGATAACACCGGCACCGCGATCGACCCGACACCGGAGATCAAGGACCTGGGGAGCGCGCTCGCCGATCCGGTTTCGGTGACGTTCCGTGCCCCCTACGTCAATCACACGCCGATCGAGCCGCGGAACTCGCTCGTCAGCGTCACCGACGGCAAGGTCGAGGTCTGGGCGACCACCCAGTCCCCGTTCGAGGTCGCCGGGTCGATCGCGGATGCGATCGGGGTCGATGCCAGCACCGTGGTCGTGCATCCGATGGCGACGGGCGGTGCGTTCGGCAGCAAGATCCTGCCGATGGCGGACCCGGAAGCCGCCATCATCTCGCAGGGGCTCAAGCGGCCGGTGAAGCTCATCTGGCGCCGTGACGAGGAGATCGCTCACGGACAGTACCGCCCGGCGATGCAGGTCACCATTACGGCGGGTGTCGATGGCGACGGCAAGATCGAGGGCTGGGACTGGCGCCTGCTGAGCGCGGTGAAGTACGAGCCGGCCTACTACATGAGCTCGTTCACCGGGTCCGGCGGAGCCGCGGCCGACTGGAGTTCGTGGGCGAATGGCGTCTACGACATCGCCAACTGCCAGACGGTCTGGAACCAGACAGAATCGCCCCTCCCCTCCTACTACTGGCGGGTGAACGGCGCGACGACCAACACCTTCGCACGGGAGTCGATGATCGATGTGCTCGACGAGAAGGCGGGGCAGGACCCGGTCACGTTCCGCCAGCAGCACCTCACCGGCAATCCCCGCCTTGCCGCCGCGCTGGATGCGGTGGTGAAGCAGGCCGGCTGGACGCCGGGTGTCGGCGTGACGGGACAGGGAATCGGCGTGGCGATCGGAATCGACGCCAATTCGATGATCGCCGAGGTCGCCCGCGTCGAGGTGGACCAGAGCACCGGCAAGATCACCGTGAAGTCGTTCGACGTGGTGATCGATCCGGGCCTGGCCGTGAACCCGGAAGCGATCATGCACCAGGGTGAGGGCTCGGTCGTGATGGGCGTCAGCTCCAGCCTGAACGAGATCATCACCTTCGACGAGACCGGCATCACCAACCCGACGTTCCAGCAGTACGCGCCGCTGACGATGGCGGAGACGCCGGAGACGATCAACGTCAGCGTGCTGGCCAACAACGACCAGCCGATGTCCGGCGTCGGCGAGCCGATGGTGGCGCCGACCACGGGCGCGATCGCGAACGCGGTCTACGACCTGCTGGGCGTCCGCCTGACGGAGACGCCGTTCACCCCGGATCGGGTGCTGGCCGCGTTGAAGGACAAGGGGATGGCCACGCCGGGCGCCTCCCCGGCCGCGACACCGGGGTCCTGATCCCGACAACTCGCGCGATGAGCGCTACACACCAGAGACGGCCCGGACGACAGTCCGGGCCGTCTCTCGCGTTCGCCGATGGTCCAGGTTCCGCACGCGATCCCTCCGGATTCAGGATCGGGCCTGGCTCAGTGGTGCGTCTCGGCCAACGTGGCTTACGTGATGTCTTCGACCAATCATCATTGCATGTCGTTCTGAGTGGACCGTCTGGCTTTACGTGTCCCGTGCTGGCTTCTCGGGTCGCCATGAAGGCGGCCCCCACAAACGACTGGACTGCCGGGCGATTCGGTCGAACCACTTCGTAGGGCGAACCCTTGTGGTTCGCCGAGATCCCAGCGCAATGCCAGGTTAGTCTGGACAATCCACTGAGCGAAGCGAAGAACCCCCGCGCGAAGCGCTATCGACCGAACCACCAGGTCGATCATTGAGCGGCAGGCTTGCCCCTCTTGGTGCCGCCATATGAGGAACGGCGAGTGTCTTCGTGCCCCCAGCACCGACTTCCGGCTGCTGGTTCGCCTGAAGCGCTTCGCGCGAAGGATGATCTGCAATCTTGCGTGATTCCGAGCGCAGGCGTTGCACGTCCAGCTTCGCGGCGATGGCGACCGCGACGACGCCCAGGATCGCCGCGCCCAGCACGTCGCTTGGCCAGTGCGCGCCACCCCAGATCCGCGCAAACCCGGTGATTGCCACGCCAACCGCCCAGAGCGAGATCGCCAGCGGCCGGGACCTGCGCCATGGCAGGTGCCGGACCAGGAGCACCGCCATGGCCCCGAACAGGACCGTCGCGGTGAGGGTGTGGCCGCTCGGGAAGCCATAACCGTCGACAGGCTGGACGATATGGACCTGACTGGCGGTGGGTCGCGGGCTCTGGACGACCGTCTTCAGCGGCAGCATCGCCAACCGCAGCACCAGCAGGCCGAGCAGGAAGCTGACATCCCGCCACTGCCGGAGGGATGCCGCGACGACGAGGCCCACGAGCGCGAACCAGACCACCCAGAGACTGGTGCCGAACGCATTCCCGAGGTGCCAGATCGTCCGCCAGGGCTGCCCGTGCAGGCGCTGGATCTGGGTACTGATCCAGAGGTCGCCGGGGAGGGTGCCCACGGTGCCAGCGAGGATCGCCAGCACCACGAACAGCGCCGAGAGGATGCCGATCGCTGGCCATGAGAGCGGCCACCGGGAGCGATCGCCGGCGCGCGGTGCGGGGGGGTGCGAAGGGATGGGTTGGACGATCATGCGCCGGAGCGGACCGTCTCGGTGATCGCGCCCGTTTCGTCGATGGTCAGCGCCAGATCGGCCATGCCGATGAAGAGCCCATGCTCCACGACCCCGACGATGGCCTTCAATGCCTCCGCGAGCGCGGCAGGATCGGCGAAGCCTTGTTCGGGCGGATCGCAGTCGAGGATCCAGTGGCCGCCATCGGTGACGTAGGGCGAACCGTCGTCGTTGGCACGCCGGGTCGGCGCGAGGCCGAGCGCGGCGACGGCACGCGCGGTGGCCTTCCAGCCGAGCGGGATCACCTCCACCGGCAGGGGAAGGCGCGTGCCCAGGCGGGAGACCAGCTTCTCGCCCGATGCAATGATCAGGTAGCGATGCGCCTGCCGGGCAACCAGCTTCTCGAAGAGGAGGGCGCCGCCCTTGCCCTTCACGACGTTCACCTCCAGGTCGATCTCGTCCGCGCCGTCGATGCAGAGGTCGATCCGGTCGACGTCATCGAGCGCGACGAGGGGGATGCCCAGGCTCTCCGCCAGCGCGATCGTGCGGTTCGAGGTCGCGACGCCGGTGACGGCCAGCCCCTCGGCGACCCGGGCGCCGAGCGCGCGGATCATGGCCTCGGCGGTGGAGCCGGTGCCCAGCCCGACGACGCTGCCAGCGGCGACCTCGGCGGCGGCCCGTTCGCCGAGGCGGACGAGGCGCTCGTTACTGTCCATCGGTCGGCGTCCGTTCCAACTGGGCGGCAGCGGCCTCGTCCACGAGCCAGATCAGCTCGCCCGCGGTGGGCCGGATGACCTGGCAGGGCGTCTCGTCGACCTGGATCGGCCCATCGAGGACCTGATGCAGCCGCTCGGCCTTGCCCGCGCCGGAGAGGAGGAAGACGACCAGCCCGGCGGCGTTCGCCAGCGTCGGCGTGAAGGTGAGGCGGGTGGTGTCCAGCTTGGGCACCTCGTTCTCGATCGCGAGCCGCGCATGCTCGTGGACGGCGGCGGTGTGCGGGAAAAGGGAGAGCGTGTGCCCGTCATCGCCCATGCCGAGGAAGACCAGGTCGAAACGGGGGACGCCATCCTCGGCGCGGGCCACCTCGCGGATCAGCCGTTCGTACCGCTCGGCAGCCGCAGCGGGATCGCCCCCGAGACCGCCATTGCCGGGGTCGGTTTCCCACGGATGGACGTTCTCCGCCGGGATGGGGACATGTTCCAGGAACCCGCGCAGGGCTTCCCCGGCGTTGCTTTCCGGGTCCTCGATGGAGACCCACCGCTCGTCGCCCCAGAAGGCCTGCAGGCGGTCCCAATGCACGCGGTTCGCGTAGTCCGGGGTGCGGAGGAGGGCGCCCATCTTCTTCGGCGTGGAGCCGCCGGAGAGGGCGATCAGGGCGTCGCGCTCCTCGGCGGCCGCGGCGGCGATGGTGGAGATGAGCGTTTCGGCGGCGGTGGCGGCGAGCTCGTCGCCGTCCCTGACCACGACGACGGTGCCCCGCTCGCCGTAGTCGATGGTTTTCTGTCCAGGACTGCTGAATGCCATGTGGTGCTCCGTTCCGGATAGGTCAGACGGTCGGATCGCTGCAGGGTTTGTACCGCCGCGCCATGAGCGCCGATCCCGGTTCTCAGTACACTGAGATCGCTGGGTTGGCGTCCGAGGGGGGAGGAGGCATCTGGTGAAGGGTGGAGACGGAGTGTCCGGACCT
>JBQCJS010000234.1:0-3245 GCA_051952485.1 Thermomicrobiales bacterium
GGCAGCGTAGGCGAGCTGGTTGTTGTTCGCAGCTACATGGTTGCCCGTTTTTTACGAGGCCTCGGGCGACCTCGACGTGCAATGGCCTGACGATTGACCCTGTCGAAACCGGACATCCCCAAGCCGGCGGATCGCTCCACCGTGGCTCAAGTATAGCACGAATGTACGGCTCAGGAACGGTCCCGGGCGGCCTGCTGCATGTCCCGGCGGGCGTCGCGTTCCTTCTCCGACTGCCGCTTGTCGTAGAGCTTCTTGCCCCGGGCTACCCCGATATCGACCTTGGCGCGGCCATCCCTGATCTTCACCCGCAGCGGCACGATCGTCAGCCCCTTGCGCTCGGTCGATTCCCGGAGGTCTGCGATCTGGCGACGGTGCACGAGGAGTTTCCGGATGCGGTCCGGGTCGTGGTTTGCATAGCCGCCGTGCGTGAAGGGCGTGATGTGCGCACCGACCAGCCAGAGCTCCCCGCCGGAGACGCGCACGTAAGCTTCGCCGATCGTGATCTTGCCATCACGGATCGACTTGATCTCGGAACCGGTGAGCTCGATCCCGGCTTCGAGTTGCTCTTCGATGAAGTAGTCGTGAAAGGCGCGCCGGTTCTGCGTCACCACGCGATCGCCGCGCGGTGACTCGTTGCCAGCTGCCTGATTCTTCCTGGCCATGCCGGTCACTATAGGAGGTTGCTCGCGAGACCGTCAACTGTTCTACGTCGGGCTAGGACGCCCCGCAACACCCGGGGGCTCCCTCCGACGCGGGGCTATGACGGGAAGCCTGCATCCCTTCCCCGGTCCCGGGATGAGCAAGGGTTCCTGTCGGCGGCAGGCGCACTCGCGCGCGATTCAGGCTGTCGCGTTGTCTCGACCGTGATACGCCCGCCGCATGCGGACATGACAAACGGGGGATAGTCCCACCGGTCAACCTCAGGCAAAGTGCTGGCAGACGAGCTATCGCTAAGGCCAACGAGGCTTTAGTCTATTCGTACCATGATTTCGGGGTCGGTCGACTCGGACAATCGATCGAGCCACATACTGGCCATGCTGGGTCAGGCAAGTCATCGGGAGACGCATAACCAAGTCGTTGCGTGTCATCCAGGGGGAATCGGGCCATGCCGAGTGAACCGAGCGCTGCTGCCCGCGCGTACGCAGCCGACCAGGCCGACCGCTTCAAGGGGGAACTCTTCGAGGCGCTCCGGATTCCAAGTCTCAGTGGCGATCCTGCCCATGCCGGCGACGTCCGGCGCATGGCCGATTGGCTCGCCGCGCACATGACCTCCATCGGTGTCGCGAACGCCCAGGTCATGGAGACCGCCGGGCATCCCGTCGTCTACGGCGAGTGGCTTGGCGCCGGGCCGGACAAGCCGACGGTGCTCGTCTACGGCCACTACGATGTCGTGCCCGCCAGTCTCGAGGACGGGTGGGATACCGATCCCTTCGAACCGGTCGAGAAGGATGGCACGATCTACGCCCGGGGCGTCACCGACGACAAGGGGCAGCTCTTCATTCATGTGAAGGCGCTGGAGTCCTACCTGAAGGCGAACGGCGCGGCGCCGGTCAACGTCAAGTTCCTCCTGGAGGGCGAGGAGGAGGTTTCCTCCCCCAACCTCGCGCCGTTCATCCGGGACCATCTCGATCTGCTCGCCGCCGATGTCTGCGTCATCAGCGACTCGTCGATGCGCACCATCGAGACACCCGCGATCACGCACAGCCTCCGCGGCATGACGTACATGGAGATGGAAGTGCGGGGGCCGCGCGAGGACCTGCATAGCGGCTTCTACGGAGGCGCCGTCCACAACCCGGCCATCGCCATTTCGCAGATCATCGCGAAGCTGTTCGACGAGGACAACTCGATCGCCGTCCCCGGCTTCTACGATGACGTCGTGCCCCTCCGCGATGATGAGCGCGAGATGATCGCCCGGAGCGCCCTAGACGAGGACGGGCTGAAGGCAGCCACCGGTGTGCCCGGCCAGTGGGGCGTCCAGGAATGGACGATCCAGGAACGTGTCTCGGCCCGGCCGACCCTAGACGTGAACGGCCTCTGGAGCGGCTATTCCGGCCCGGGGCCGAAGACGATCATCCCGGCTGTTGCCGGGGCGAAGATGAGTTCCCGCCTCGTCGCGAACCAGGACCCGGAGAAGATCTACGAGCTGGTGAAGGCCTATGTCGAGCAGATCGCGCCGGACACCGTCGAGGTCGAGGTCCGCCTGCTCACGACCGGTCTGCCGGCCCTGATCCCGTACGACCTCCCGGCCATGCAGGCCGCAGCTCGCGCCTACAAGCGAGGTTGGGGGAACGAGGCTATCTTCACCCGCGGTGGCGGTAGCATTCCCATCGTCGCCGACATCGTGGACATGATGAAGATCCCCGTCGTGATGATGGGCTATGGACTGGACACCGACGGCCTGCACGCCCCCAACGAGCACTACAGCATCGAGATGTTCAACCGGGGCATCCAGACCGCGATCGTCTATCTCGAAGAACTCGCCAACCTGCCTGCCGACTAGCCTCACCACACCGGGGAAGATTCCGATGAGCACACAGGGCCATTCGTTCGACCAGGAAGTCGAGGAGCGTCTCCTCCGGTATGTCCAGGTGGACACCGAAGCCGATCCCGCCTCGCCCACCGCGCCGAGCACGGCGAAACAGCTCGACCTGCAACGCATCCTGCAGGCGGAGCTGGAGGAGATCGGCGCGCAGGATATCATCCTCACCCACTACGGCGCCCTGACCGCGACGATCCCGGCGACGGTGGAAGGCAATATCCCCGTGATCGCCTTCCTGGCCCATGTGGACACGTCCAACGCCAGCAGCGGCGCGAACGTCAAGCCGGTCGTGCACCGCAACTACGATGGCGGGGAGATCCGGTTCCCGGACGATCCGAGCCTGGTGCTCTCCCCGACAGAGTTTCCCTATCTGGGCGAGAAGGTCGGTGATGACATCGTCACCGCCAGCGGAGGCACCTTGCTGGGAGCCGACGACAAGGCCGGTGTCGCCATCGTGATGGCCGCCGCCCGGCACCTCCTCGCCAACCCGTCGATTCCACACGGCACGATCCGCATCGGCTTCACGCCGGATGAGGAGATCGGCCGGGGTGTGCATCCGGAGTTTCCGAAGGATCTGGGAGCCGACTTCGGCTACACCCTCGATGGCGGTCCGCTTGGAGAGATCGTCTACGAGACGTTCTCCGCCGACGCTGCGGTGGTCAAGATCGACGGCGTGTCGATCCATCCCGGCCAGGCGAAGGACCAG
>JBQCJS010000235.1:0-5578 GCA_051952485.1 Thermomicrobiales bacterium
TCGTCCAGATCAGCACGATCATCCTCATCATCCTCCTCGGCCTCGTCTTCGCCGCGGCCATCGAGCCGCTGGTCTATCGCATCCGGCGCGGAGGCATCCCCCGCTCCCAGGCGATCGGCCTCGCCTATATCCTCGTCTTCGGCATCGTGGGCGGCATCCTCTACTTCATCGTCCCGCAGTTCCTGCACCAGTTCTCGGAGCTGAACAGCGCCATCCCCGGCATCTTCCAGACCCTTCGCGAGCAGACGTCCTCAAGCAGTGTCGAGTTCATCCGCACCACCGGCTACCAGACGGTCGTCCGCATCGAATCGGCCTACAACAGCTTCCGCAATAGCCCCTCGATCGCCCAGGACCAGGCATTCGGCCTCGCCTCCTCCATCGCGGGCGGCCTCTTCATCGTCGCCTCGATGCTGATCGTCGCCTTCTACTGGCTCACCGAGAAGGCAACCGCGAAGCGCCTCGTGCTGGACCTCTTCCCGCTCAAGCGACGCGCCCGCGCCCATGCGATCTGGGACGAGATCGAGTTCCGCCTCGGCGGCTGGACGCGGGGACAGCTGACCCTGATGGCGATCATCGGCACGATGTCCGGCATCGGGTTCTTCATCATCGGGGTGCCCTACTGGCTGGCCCTCGCCTTCCTCGCCGGGCTGACCGAGGCGATTCCCTACATCGGCCCCGTCATCGGCGGCGCGACGGCCTTCCTCGTCGCCCTCTCCGATTCCACGCACAAGGCGCTGGCCGTCGCGATCTTCGTCTTCGCCGTGCAGCAGCTGGAGGGCAACGTCCTCGTCCCGCGCATCATGAAGAACGCGGTCGGCATGAGCCCGCTCACCGTCACCATCGCGGTGATGATCGGCGGTGTGCTCTACGGGCCGGTAGGGACGCTGCTCTCCATTCCCATCGGGGCGGCAGCGCAGGTCCTCATCATGAACCTCACGCGCCTCAACGACGACCGCATCAACAACGAGCTCCGCTACATGGAGCTCAGTCCCATCCCCGCCCTCGCCGATCCCGATCCCGATCCACCTCCCGCGCCAACCGACCATGCCGAGGTCGAGCCCGCCCGGGTGGGTGACCGATGAGCACCTGGTGGGGAACCATCGACCGCCTGCCGAAACCCCAGCAGGACACCGTGCTCCGCACGATCGCCGCGCTCTACGACGACACGATCGACACCGAGCACACCCTGAACGATCTCCGCAAATCGGACCTCACGCCGGAACAGATCTCCGTGATCCTCCGCGAGCATGTCCTGGAAGGCGACCGCATCGTCTCGTCCGAAACCCAGCTCTCCCGCGTCGTTGCCGCGACGGCCATCGATTCCGTTAGCACCTGGTTGCGCGGCCTCGCCACGCTCGTGCTCTCGGACCGCGCCGCCTATCTGGTCGCGGGTCCCATCGGCTACGTCCTGGCGACGGTGCGATCGACCCGCACCGCACCTGACCGCGTCGGCAGCGAGACGGCCGCGGAAACCGATCTCGTCAACCAGCAACTCCTGCGGGCGCTGCGCCGGTTCGGCTTCAGTGAGGACGAGGCGGGCTACATCGAGGCCAGGATCGCCGCCGGATCGCCGTTCATCGCGGTTACCGCCGCCACCGTCGATCCCCTGCGCACGGCGCACAGCATCTTCTCGAAGCGCGCGGCCGTCTATCTCGGCCTGGCGCGTACCGATCCCCAGATCGAGACGATCGTCCAGCACCTCGCCGAGATGGGACCGCTGCCCCGCACCGGTTCGGTGCTCGTGGCCGACGCCGCATCGAACCTGGCTCACGCCAGGGACCTGTCGGAACCACCCCCGGACCTCGATCGCCTCCTGGGCAGTCCCGTCCTCACCCAGGATGGCATCGCCTTCGGCATCGTCCGGGATGCGCTCTATCGCCGCTCCCGCAACGGCGATGAGCCGGAACTGCGCTACCTCATCGTGCTGCGTCGCCAGTTCAGGGGCCTGCGGACCTGGCTGGTCGCGATCCCCGTCGCCGCCGTGACTATGGGTGACGATGCGATCACGATCGCCCTCGACGGCGACCGCCTGCGCCACATCCCGCACTACATCATGTCACGCCCGATGAGCCGCCAGGAAGAACACGAACTGGACATCGCCTTCGCGCTCTCGCGCACGGAGTCCGGCCATCGCCATCCCGACGCGGACCCGGACCGCGCTTCCGAGATCGACCACCACACCGGCGCCTGAACCTGGGCAACGACAGACACCCCCGGTCCTCGTGTGAGGACCGGGGGTGTCTGTCATTCGGGCGCTGAGCCGGGACCGATCACGGCACCGAGAGCATCCGGTCGAGCGCGACCCGTGCCTGATCGGCCGTCGCCGCGTCGACCGTCACCTCATTCACGACCTCGCCGCGCGCGAGGTGCTCCAGCGACCAGAGCATGTATGCCGGATGGATGCGGTACATCGTCGAACACGGGCAGATCACCGGATCGAGGCAGAAGATCGTCTTGTCCGGCATCTGGTCCTGCAATCGCTTGACGAGGTTGATCTCCGTGCCCACTGCCCACGTCGTGCCGGCCGGCGCCGCCCGGATCACAACGATGATGTACTCGGGGGAACCGTCGTAGTCGGACGCCTGCACCACTTCCAGCCGGCACTCCGGATGGACGATCACGTTGACATCGGGATACGCGCGCCGCGCCTGCTCGATCTGCTCCACCGAGAAGCGGGCGTGCACGGAGCAGTAGCCCTTCCACAGGTAGACCCGCGCGTTCCGCAACTGCTCCTCGGTGTTCCCACCCAGCGGCTGGAACGGGTCCCAGATGACCATCTGGTCGAGCGGGATATCCTTGCGGACCGCCGTGTTGCGTCCCAGGTGCTCGTCCGGGAAGAAGAAGACCCGGTCGCCGCGCTCGAATGCCCAGTCGTAGACGCGCGACGCATTGGACGAGGTGCAGACGATACCGCCATTGCGACCACAGAACGCCTTCAGCGATGCAGCGGAGTTCATGTACGTGATGGGCACGATGCCCTCGATCCCGAGGCCGGTCAGCGTCTCCCAGGCCGCCTCGACATCCTCCGGCTTGGCCATGTCGGCCATCGAACAGCCGGCTTCGAGGTTCGGCAGGATCACGCGCTTGGCCGGATCGCCGAGGATGTCCGCGCTCTCGGCCATGAAATGCACGCCGCAGAAGAGCGTGAACTCGGCGTCGCGCTGCGTCGCCGCCTGCAGGGACAGCTTGTAGGAATCACCCTGGAAGTCGGCGAACTTGATGACTTCCTCGCGCTGGTAGTGATGCCCGAGGATCGTGAGCCGGCTCCCGAGCTGCTCCTTCAACGCCCAGATCTTCGCATCGCGCTCCTCGGCCGGCATCTTGAAGTACTCGCGAGGGATGCGCTTCTGCCGCAACGGGCCGACTCCATACGCGGCGAGTTGATCGTAGGCGCCGGTGCCCTCCTCCGGCACGCAGGACGCGGCGGGCATCTGGAGATCGCCGAGCCAAAGGGTGGCGGCGGGGGTAAGCGGTTGGGGCCGCTCGGCAAAGGCCGTCGCGGCGGTGGAGGGTGAAGGCGAAAGGACGGTCCCCGTAGGTTCGGACTCAGTGGCATGAAGCGGGAACGTGGGATCGACCACCATGACTTGCGGTCTCCTGTGCGGCGGAATGATCACGCCGCGGTGCGGCAGGTAGCACTGCCCTCATGAACGTCCACCGCATGGTATGGCCCGCCCGAGTAATTGTCAATATGACACTAAGTCGATTCCCATACGGAAGCATTGCACCGATCGACTGCGCCGGGGTCCTCCAGCCAGGGCCGCCCGACCCTTCAGCGCCGCTCTCAGGCAGCCTTCGCAACGGGCAACCGGAAGGAGATGGACGTCCCCTCGCCCACCTGCGACTCCACGGCGACGCTGCCATTCTGGCCCTCGACCAGTTGCTTGACGATGCTGAGCCCCAGCCCGGTGCCGCCCGGCGAGCGCGTCGAATCGCCCCGGTAGAACCGGTCGAAGATGCGCGGCAGGTCCTCCGGCGCGATGCCGACACCCGTATCGCGTACGGCCACCTCCACGACATGCGAGTTGGGCAGCGATTCCGCCGCGACGATCACCAGTCCACCGGCCGGGGTATGGCGGATCGCGTTGTGGACGAGGTTGTTCACGACCTGTGTGATGCGCGTCTCGTCGCCGAGCACCTTCGGCAGGTCGAGCGGCACCAGCGCGTTCAGGCTCACGCGGGCATGCTGCAACGCATAGGGCCGGATGCCGCGTACGGCGTCCTCGATCAGTTCGACCAGATCGACCGGCGCCAGTTCGATCGGCAACGCCGCCTCCTCCAGCCGCGACAGCGTGAAGAGATCGTCGATCAGGCTCGTCAGGGTCGCGAGTTCGTGATCGATCGCCCGGAACGCCTCGGCCGGATCGACCGGGGCGTTCTCGATGCCAGCCTCCGGCACCGGCCGCATCTGGGCATCCAGGTGTCCCCGGATGATGGCGATCGGGGTGCGCAGGTCGTGGGAGACGTTCGCGACGAAGGAACGACGTTGGGCATCGAGGTCCTCCAGCCGGGCCGCAAGGAGGTTGAAGCGTTCCGCCAGGCCGCCCATCTCGTCGGACGACATCACCTCGGCCCGCCGGTGCATGTTCCCCTGGGCGAATTCGTCGGTGGCGCGCACCAGCTCGTCGATCTGGCGCGTCAGCCGGCGTGCCATGTAGCGGCTGACGATGGTGGCGGAGAGGAACCCGCAGAGGGTGATCACGAAGATGTTGAAGAGGACGAACAGGGTCAGGGCGATGAAGACCGGCGATTCCCGAAGCAGGTCCCGGAAGCTGTAGCCGCCGGAGATCAGGATCGCCAGCAGCAGGAAGAAACCGCCCGCCGCGTAGATGAACAGGCTCAACGTCTGCACGAGCAGGTGGGAGACCGTCAGCTTGCTCCGCAACGATGTCCGGACCCGGTGGACGTAGCCGCCAACGATGCCCCGGGACGGCTCGCCGTCCCACTCCGGGGTCACGCCCGCGCCCGGGGACTGAAGCGATAGCCGACACCCCAGACCGTCTCGATGTAGTCGCCGGGGGAGTTCGCCCCACCGAGCTTCTTGCGCAGGCGCTGGATGTGCGAGTCCACCGTCCGGTCGAAGATCGCCACATCGCCGCCCCAGACCTCTTCAAGCAGGTACTCCCGGCTGAAGACGCGGTTCGGGTTCGACGCCAGCAGCTTGAGCAGGTTGAACTCGGTGGCGGTGAGGGAAATCTGCTCGCCCTGGCTCGTCACGTCGTGGGCGTCCGGATCGATGGTGAGATCGGGGAACTCCATGCGGGTGGAAGCCTGCTCCGCCACCGACCGCGAACGGATCAGCTCGACCCGGCGCAGGACGGCATTGACCCGCGCCAGCAACTCCCGCATCGAGAACGGCTTCGTGAGGTAGTCGTCGGCCCCAAGCTCGAGCCCGAGCACCTTGTCCAGTTCGGTCGAGCGCGCCGTGAGCATCAGGATGGGCGTGGCGTGCTGCATCCGCACGCGGCGCGTCACCTCCAGCCCATCGAAGCCGGGCAGCATCACATCCAGCAGCATGAGGTCCCGGTTACAAGCGTTTAACACGTCCACCGCACCCCGCCCCACACCAAACACCCAG
>JBQCJS010000236.1:0-4006 GCA_051952485.1 Thermomicrobiales bacterium
GGGGTCGTCATGCCGAACGCCGAGGAGGGCGAGGTCTCGGCCCAGGAGATGGCGGACCTGATCGGCACGATCGAGGGCTACGGCATCACCACCGTCTTCGCGGAGCCCCAGTTCAACACCGATGTGCTCACGGCCATCCAGGCCGAAACCGGTGTCGCCATCGGCGAACTGCTGACCGACTCCTTCGCCGGGCGTGTCGGGTCCTACGTCGACCTGATGCGGTTCGACCGCGACAGCATCGTGGGCGCGTTGGCATCCGGCAGCGCGGCCAGCCGCTGATGCCGCCACCATCACCGCCAGGTCCGGCGAGGCAGGGGATGTGCCCTGCCTCGCCGCCTGTGTTCCGGGACCTCATGCGCGGGCGATGGAACGCGCCCTGCGCCCTGGAGGGCAAGGGGCCGGCATGAGCCCCCTGCTCCGGCGGAACGCGGGCGATTTCCCATCGCGTTCACCCGCCGCGATCGGTGAAATCGTTTCATCGAACGAGGTTTACCGATCGGTACAGGAACCCCGGTTTCGCCTTGCCGGGCGTGCCATAATGGAGCGTACAAGCAGGAGTCCGGGCGCACCCAGCAGCCTGGCTCCCACGCCCATCATCCCCGTTCCCGGGGCTCCGGGCGAGTACCGATGCTCCCGCTCCGCGCACGGACGATCCGAGTCATCATCCCGGTCTGTCGATGGCACCTTTCACGGCTGGTATCAAGGAGGATATCGTGGCAACTGCCACCGCAAGCACGACCGATCTCCAGACCGCGGCAATCAACGCGATCCGCACGCTCGCCATGGACGCCGTGCAGGCGGCCAATTCCGGTCACCCCGGCCTGCCGCTCGGCGCGGCCCCGATGGCCTACGTGCTCTGGCAGGATTTCCTGAAGCACAACCCGCAGGACCCGCAGTGGCCGGACCGCGACCGCTTCGTGCTCTCCGCCGGGCATGGGTCCGCCCTCATCTACTCGCTCCTCCACCTCACCGGCTACGACCTGCCGCTCGAGGAAGTGAAGAACTTCCGCCAGCTCGGCTCGAAGACCCCGGGACACCCGGAACGGGGCGTCACGCCGGGCGTCGAAGTCACCACCGGCCCGCTCGGCCAGGGGTTCGCGAATGGCGTCGGCCTCGCCATCGCCGAGGCATACCTCGCCGCGACCTACAACAAGCCGGGCCATGAGATCGTCGATCACTACACCTACGCGATCGTCTCCGACGGCGACATCGTGGAGGGCGTCGCCTTCGAGGCGGCCTCGATCGCCGGGAACCTCAAGCTCGGCAAGCTGATCTACCTCTACGACCAGAACCACATCACCCTCGCCGGTTCGGCCAACATCTCCATGTCGGAGGATGTCCCGGCCCGCTTCGAGGCGCTCGGCTGGCACGTCCAGACCATCGACGGCATGGACCCCGCCGCCGTGAAGGCCGCGATCGAGGCCGCCCGCGCCGAGACGGAGCGCCCCAGCATCATCTGCGCGCAGACGATCATCGGCTTCGGCTCGCCGAACAAGGCCGGAACCTTCGGTGTCCACGGCTCCCCGCTCGGCGCCGACGAGGTGAAGCTGACCAAGGAGACCCTCGGCATCCCGACCGAGCCGGCCTTCTTCGTGCCGGACGAGGTCTACACCCACTTCCACGAGGCCATCAGCAAGGGCAGGGAGGCGGAGTCCGACTGGGAAGCCCGCTTCGCCGCCTACCAGGCCGAGTACCCGGCGGAGGCCGCCAGCTTCCTGGCCGCGCTCGCGGGCGAGCTGCCGGAGGGCTGGGACAGCGAGATCCCGTCCTGGCCGGTCGGCACGAAGGCGATGGCCACCCGCAAGGCATCCGGCGAGGTGATGAACGCCTTCTACGCCAGGCTCCCGACCTTCATCGGTGGTTCGGCGGACCTCAACCCGTCCACCAACACCGCCCTGAAGAAGGGGGGCGACTTCCAGGCGCCGGGCAGCGTCCCGGAGGACGCGCAGGGCGAGGTCGGCGGCCCGGCGGACTACAGCGGCCGCAACATCCACTTCGGCATCCGCGAGCATGGCATGGGCAGCATCGTGAACGGCCTGGCCGCGCACGGCGGCATCATCCCGTTCTCCGCCACCTTCCTGCCCTTCTCCGATTACATGCGGCCCAGCATCCGCCTCGGCGCGCTGAGCCACCTGCACGCGATCTACGTCTTCACGCACGACAGCATCGCGGTCGGCGAGGACGGCCCGACCCACGAGGCGGTCGAGCAGACGGCCTCCCTGCGGTTGATCCCGAAGCTGACGGTCTACCGCCCGGCGGACGCGAACGAGACCGCCGAGGCCTGGAAGCTCGCCATCGAACGCGGCGAGGCCTGCGTGCTCGTCTTCTCCCGGCAGGACCTGGCGGTGCTCGATCCGGAGGCCGTGAAGGGCAACGTCGCCAGGGGTGGCTACATCCTCGCCGACGCCGATGGCACGCCGGATGTCGTGTTCATCGCCACGGGGTCCGAGGTCGAGCTCTCGCTGAAGGCGAAGGAGCTGCTGGCCGAGCATGGCGTGCAGGCGCGCGTCGTCTCCATGCCGAGCACGGAGCTCTTCGACGCCCAGCCGGCGGACTACCGCGAATCGGTGCTCGGGCCGACGGGCACGGCGCGCGTCTCCGTCGAGGCGGGTGTCACCGCGCCGTGGTTCAAGGACACCGGCGACATCGGCGCCCTGGTCGGCATCGACCGCTACGGCGAGTCCGCGCCGGGCGCGGAGGTCCTGAAGTACTTCGGCTTCACCAAGGAGCACGTCGCCGCCACCGCCCTCCGCCTCCTGGGCAAGGATGCGCTGGCGGACGAGGTCGACCAGGACTACCTGACCGGCGAGACCGCTGGCAAGCAGGCGACCGGCGGCGACGGCCACTCCTGATCCGCATCCATCTCCGGCGGGAAGGTCCAACGTCGGGCCTTCCACCCATCATCGAAAGGACAGGACCATGAACCCGATCCAGAAGCTCCACGCCGAGCAGGATCAATCCGTCTGGCAGGACGACATCTCCCGCGCGTTGCTGGCCAACGGCGCCCTGCAGCAGGCGATCGAGGCCGGCATCCGCGGCGTCACCTCCAACCCGAGCATCTTCCAGAAGGCGATCGCCGGCTCCGATGCCTACGACGAGGACATCCAGGCCCAGCTGGGCGAGGGCAAGTCCGCCGCCGAGATCTTCCAGACCGTGGCCGTGAAGGATATCCAGGACACCTGCGATCTCTTCCGCCCGATCTACGACGAGAGCGACGGCACCGATGGCTTCGTCTCGATCGAGGTCCTGCCGTCGCTGGCGCGGGACACCGAGGGCACGCTGGAGAACGCGCGCGACCTCTGGAAGGCCGTCGACCGCCCGAACGTGATGATCAAGGTCCCGGGCACGTCGGAAGGCGTCTCCGCCATCCGCACGCTGCTCACCGAGGGCGTCAACGTCAACGTCACGCTGCTCTTCTCCCTCGCCAACTACAAGCGGGTGGCGGAGGCCTTCATCGAGGCGCTGGAAGAGCGCCAGGCGAAGGGCCTGCCGGTCTCCGGCATCGCGTCCGTCGCCTCGTTCTTCGTCTCCCGCGTCGATACGCTGGCCGACAAGCAGCTCGATGGCGTGATCGCCGAGGGCGGCGCGAATGCCGATCTCGCCGCCTCGCTGAAGGGCAAGGTCGCCGTCGCCAATGCGCAGCTGGCCTACGAGACGTTCCTCCAGCTCTTCAAGGGCGACCGCTTCGCGCCGCTGGCCGCTGCCGGCGCCCAGGTGCAGCGCCCGCTGTGGGCCAGCACCGGCACCAAGAACAAGGCCTACAGCGACGTCCTCTACGTGGAGACACTGATCGGCCCGGAGACGGTGAACACCGCGCCGGTGCCGACGATCGAGGCCTTTCTCGATCATGGCAAGGTCGCGCGCACCGTCGATGCGGACCTCGCCGGCGCGCACCAGGTGCTGGACGACCTCGCGAAGGTCGGCCTCTCTATCGACCAGATCACCAGCCAGCTGGAGGACGAGGGCATCACGACCTTCATCACCTCCTACGATGGCCTGCTCTCCG
>JBQCJS010000237.1:0-2536 GCA_051952485.1 Thermomicrobiales bacterium
CAGGCGACGCCGGAATCGAGCCCGGCCGCCTCGCCCGAAGCCAGCGGCACGCCGGTTGCCGGCGCCACGCCCGTGGCCGGCGAGGCGGCGGTCGCCGTCAGTCCCGAGCAGCAACTGATCGACCGCTACGCGCCGATCATGGCCCTCAAGAACCAGAACGACCTGTGCGACGACGAGGGAGAGGCTTACTACCCGGTGCCGGTGAATGTCGTGCTCGGCGATCCCAGCGTGGTCCTGAAGCAGGCCACCACGGCCTCGTCGGCCACCGATCCGGTGATCAAGCAGGCGCCCACCGCGCAGGACCTCTTCGCCAAGGGGAGCGACTTCTACCTCGACCTCCCGGGCGATCCGCGCAAGCCCGGCTGCACCTATGCGACGTGGTTCGCGGAGCGCAAGGACGCGCTGCCGCCGACCACCTACGCGCATATCGTCGCCAACGGCACCAACAGGCTCGCGGTGCAGTACTGGCTCTACTACGTCTTCAACGACTTCAACAACCGCCATGAATCCGACTGGGAGATGGTCCAGATCATCTTCGATGTCGGCACGGTGGAGGAGGCGCTGAACACGGAGCCGACCCAGATCGCGCTCGCCCAGCACGGTGGCGGCGAGACGGCGGCGTGGGACGACGCCAAGCTGCAGCGCGACGGCACCCGGCCCATCGTCTATGCCGCATCGGGTTCGCACGCGTCGCAGTACGGCAGTGCCGTCTACCTGGGCTGGGGCGAGGGAGGGACCGGCTTCGGCTGCGACACGACCACCGGGCCGTCGCACCTCGTGCCCCTCACCGCCGTCCTCCTGCCCAACAAGGTGAGTGATCCCAACAGCGAGTTCGCCTGGCTCACCTACACCGGGCGGTGGGGTGAGCGGAAATCGGGCGAGGACAATGGGCCGACCGGGCCGAACACCAAGAAGCAGTGGACCAGCCCCTTCGTGTGGCAGGCCGGGCTGCGCGACAGCAGCCTGGAAGTGCCGGGTGCGCGCACCTTCGGCCCCGCGCCGACCAGCGTCTTCTGCTCGCTCTCCGCCACGGGGTCGCCCCTGTTCAGCCGCCTGGCCGACACCCGGGTGGCGTTTCTGACGACAGCGGCAGCGAGCGTCGTGGCGATCGTCGTCCTGGTCCGCTACGCCTGGGGCACGCTGGGTCTCGCCGTCCGTGTCTACCGGCGGCGCTGGAAGACCTTCGCGCTGATCGGGCTGATGCTGATTCCGATCGGGATCGTGTTCAACGGGTTCCAGTACCTCGTCGGCCACTATCCGCCGGGCAGCACCGTGCTGTCGGTGATGGGGCGAAGTCCGGGGTCCTATGTGGCCGTGGCCCTGCTGGTCGGCATCGTCCAGCAACTGGTGAGCCTGGTGGTGGTCGGGCCGGCGGTGATCTCTACCTATGGGGAGATGGAGCAGCACGAGCGCCTGACCGCGATGCGGGCCTACAAACGGGTGGCCGCGGCCTTCCCCCGCCTGATCCTCCCGGTGCTGAAGGCGACGGCCATTGTCGTGGTGCTCAGCCTGACCGTGATCGGGATTCCGGTGGCGCTCTGGCTGCTGGTGCGCTGGCTCTTCATCCCGCAGGCCGTGATGCTGGACGGCGAACGTGGTGACTCCGCGCGTGACGCCAGCGCGCGGTCGGTGGATGGGCATTGGCGCTCGACGGCGCTGAAGGCGATCCTCTTCACGGTGATCGGCGCGGCGCCCGGACCGCTGGTTGGCCTCGCGCTCCTGATCTTCGGGTCGGTGGGGGTGCAGACGACCAATGTGGTGAGCAGCCTGATCTACGCGGTGGCGCTGCCGATCTCGATCATCGGGCTGACGATCCTCTACCGACAGCATCAGGGCAAGGCGATCACGCCGGCCGATTACGACGAGCGCACCGCCGTCGAGGCCACCGAGGATGAGGGCGGCATCGCCCCGGCGCCCGCCGTGTGACGCCCGGTCGGGGGTGTGGCATCACCCGTGGCGCGGGTCGATATGGTTGCCTGGGGCCGCGGGCCAAATCGTGGAGGGGCTGTCCGCGCAGTGGTTGTGGTGGTGGTTGTGGCAGCTGCGGGCGGTGATCGCCCGAGACGGCCCATGCCACGAGGCGATCACCGGCCGCAGCAACCACTGCGAGGATCGCCCCGCCATGTCACGATGGTGCGTTCGCGGCGCTCGTTTCGGATCTTGCTGGAGGGATCGCGAGTGGGGACCCGGGCACAATAGCCCGGGTCCCCGTCGTGGTGTGCCACGGCGCGGGCAGGCAGGGCGAATAACCGGGAGCCGGTGCGGGTACTCCCCGCCGCAGGGCAGCGCCCGTATGATGCGCGCAACGTTCACCCGTGATGATGTCGTGTTCGTCCGGTGGTTCCGGCGCGAGCACGCCGGGCGCCCTCCCGAAGGACTGCCGCATGTCCCTGTTCTACGCTCCCGCCGACGGGGTCGCCGCCGACGTCATCCCGTTCTTCTGGGAGGGCCGGTATCACCTCTTCTTCCTGAAGGACTACCGGGATGCCGCCGGGCACGGCGAGGGCACGCCCTGGTTCCATCTCAGCACGACGGA
>JBQCJS010000238.1:0-6852 GCA_051952485.1 Thermomicrobiales bacterium
CGCCGAGATCGCGAAGGTCCACAGTCACTCGGTCACTTGCGCCACCTCCTTCGTGCAGGTGGGAGGCGTCGCCGCCCTCGACGGCGACCAGGGCATCATCGCCGAGATGGTCGCGGCATGGGATCGACGCCGCCAGCTCGTGACCGATGGGCTGAACGCCGTCACCGGCCTCCGGGTCGCGCCGATCGAGGGCGCGTTCTATGCCTTCGTCGATGGCCGTGAGACGGGTCTGGATGATGTCTCGCTCGCCGCCCGGCTCCTGGACGAGGCACACGTCGCGGTCGTGCCGGGTTCGGCCTTCGGCGCCGCCGGCACCGGCCACATCCGCCTCTCGTTCGCGACGAGCGACGAGGCGCTCACGGACGCCATCGAACGCATCGGCTCGGTGCTCGGCACCCGCGCCTGAACCACCGTCCCCACCCGAAAGGATTCCTCATGACCGGAACGATCGAACAGCGCCTCTCCGACCTGGGCATCGCGCTTCCCACGCCCGTCAGCCCGGCGGCGAACTACGTCCGCTTCCAGCGCACTGGCAACCTGCTCTTCATCTCCGGCACCGGACCAGCCAACGACATCCCGAAGGGGAAGGTGGGAAGCGAACTGACGGTCGAGGACGGGTACGCGGCGGCGCGCAGCGTCGGCCTGCAGATCCTCGCGACGGCCCAGGCCGCGCTTGGCTCGCTCGATCGCATCACGAAGACGGTGAAGGTGCTCGGCATGGTGAACGCCGACCCCGATTTCGAGCAGCACCCGCAGGTCATCAATGGCTGTTCCGATCTCTTCGTGGAGGTTCTCGGCGAGGCCGGACGTCACACCCGGTCGGCCGTCGGCTTCGGTTCGCTGCCCAATCGCATCGCGGTCGAGATTGAAGCAACGTTCGAAGTGGAGTAAGGTCTACACATTCATCGTCGTACCCTGAATCACGGCGATAGCGCACGCGTCTCGTCACAGAGGCGCGTGCGTTTGCTACATGGCAGCCCTGGAGAGTGATATGGAAACCCGGAAAGTCGAAGTCACCCGCGAGGGCTACGATCGCCTCTCGGCCGAGCTCGACGAGCTGATCAAGGTCAAGCGCCCCGACATCATCGCCGCCGTCGCCGAGGCACGCTCCCACGGTGACCTTCGGGAGAATGCCGCCTACGACGCCGCCCGCCAGGACCAGGCGATGATCGAGAAGCGCATCGCGGAGCTGGAGAGCATGCTCCGCAACGTGAAGATCCTCGAGGCGAGCGATGGCGCGCCCCGCGGCATCATCGGCGTCGGCAGCGTCGTCGTGGTCGATTTCGATGGCGAGGATGAGGAGTACACGATTGTTGGCGCGATCGAGGCCAAGCCCAGCCAGGGCATGATCTCGAACGAGTCGCCCATCGGCCGCGCCCTGATCGGCAAGAAGGCGGGCGACAAGGCCACGGTACAGACCCCGGGGGGCCAGACGTCGCTCATCATCAAGGCCGTCCGCTAGCATGTCCGGCCTCGGCGCACGCATCCGCCCCTTTCTCGATCCGGGAACCTGGCAGCGGCGTGTGCGCCACCCCCTCTCGTGGATGCCGGACGTCCCGGTCGAACAGGCACACGCCTCCCGGCTCACATGGGAGGCGTTCCTGGAGGACACCACGGTCGTCGATGGCCGGCACGACAGCGAACGCTGGCAGAGCCGGCAATCGTCGTTCGCCATCTGCTGCGTGCGGGTCCCCGCCGAGGTGCTCCAGCCCGCGCTGGACGAGCTTCGCGCGGCGCTGGCGGATGTGCCGTTCCTGCGCCTGCATCCGGACAGCTTCCTGCACATCCCCATCCAGGAACTGGGCTTCCTCAAGCCCTTCCCGAAGCAGCGCGACGAGATCAACGAAGCCCGCCTGGAGGAGTTCGCCAGCGTCGCCCGCATCCCGGTCGGCGAATACACCCCGTTCGAGCTCACCTTCGGCCCGGTGAACTCGTTCCGCGATGCGCCGTTTCTCGACGTCCGCGACAACGGGTTCCTCTCCCGCCTTCATCGCCGCCTGCTGGATGTCGCCATCGTGCCGCCGAACATGCGGTATGCCTACCTGCCCCACCTGACCATCGGCCACTACACCCGCGAGGCGGAGATGGGCGACCTGCGCGACCGGCTCCTGCCGTTCCGCGAAACGACCTTCGGCACCTTCACGGTCACCGAGCTCGACATCGTGACGATCGCCACCGCCGAGCCGTATCCGGAGCCGCAGGTCTTCGCCCGGCTGCCTCTGGCGACCGCCTCCACTACCACGCCGTTCACGAGCGCGCCGAACGCGAAGCTCCCGGAGCTTCCGGACGCCGTCGTCCCGCTGGAGCCCCCGAAGCCTGCGGCGCTCACGACCGGGGCAAGCGACACGCCGGCGTAAAGCCTGGTCCGGCATGACCGCGATGCGAACGACTCGACTGCGGTCCCGTGGCTGCGAGGGCCGCATCTCCGGATCGTTCCGGGCGGCTGGATGGCACCATTCCGGATTTCGCTGAACGGCTTTTCCCACACCCTCGAACGCATCGACGGGTGGCAGACACCGACCCGCAACCGGAACGGCGCGAAGGCATCCCTGCCTTCGAGCCGTCCGACCCGTGCAAACCCGCCCGCATCAGGCGAGGCGCTGCACCACCGCCTCGCCGAACGCGGTCGTGGACGTCGACCCGCCGAGATCGAAGGTCCGCACGCCGTCATCGATCGCGCCCGCCACCGCGTTCTCCATCGCGCTCGCCTCCTCGACCAGGCCCAGCGAGGTCCGCAGCAGCATCGCCGCCGACAGGATCATTCCCGCCGGGTTCGCCTTGTGCTGGCCGGCGATATCGGGCGCGCTGCCGTGGATCGGCTCATAGAGCGCCAGCACCTTCCCGGCGGCATCCGGTGCCCCGATGCTGGCCGACGGCAGCAGGCCAAGCGAACCACCCAGGACCGATGCCTCGTCGGTCAGGATGTCGCCGAACATGTTCTCGGTCACGATCACATCGTAGGCAGTCGGCGCCTGGATCAGCTTCATGGTCATCGCGTCGACCAGCATGTGCTCGCAGGCCACGTCCGGGTATTCCTGCGCGATCTCGGTCACGATGGCCCGCCACAGCCGCGACGACGAGAGCACATTCGCCTTGTCGACGCTCGTCACCTTCCGCTTGCGGTCCTTCGCCAGCTCGAACGCCAGCCGGACGACCCGCGCGATCTCGTGTTCGCGATAGATCAACGTATCGACCGCGACGCGCTCGCCGTTCTCCTCCCATTGCTTCGACGGTTCGCCGAAGTAGAGGCCACCGGTGAGTTCGCGCACCACGATCAGGTCTGTGCCCAGCAGGCGGTCGGCCTTGATCGGCGAGGCATCGGCCAGCGAGGCATGTACCGTCACCGGGCGCAGGTTCGCGTAGAGCCCGAGGGCCTTGCGGACCTTGAGAAGCCCCTGTTCCGGCCGCACCGAAGCCGTCGGATCGTCCCACTTCGGGCCGCCGACCGCCCCGAGCAGGATCGCGTCGCAAGCGCGCGCGGTCTCCACGTCCTCGTCCCGCAGCGCCGTGCCGTAGGTATCGATCGCGATGCCGCCAATCAACAGGTCCACGAACTCGAACGACGCGCCGCTCCAGGGGGCGACCGCCTCCATGGCGCGCTTCGCTTCGGCCATGACTTCCGGCCCGACTCCGTCGCCACCGAACACCGCGATCCGGTACTGCCTGCTCATTCGATCACCTCATCATGGAAAAGGCCCGAACCGGGATGCCATTATCCCGGCACGAGCCTCCACTCGTTACGTCAATGCGAACCGACGAGAGTGCATCACTCCGCCTCGGCCCCGACCGGCACGATGGTCGGCAGCCACGGCTGGCGCTTCGCCTCGTACTCGGCGATCGCGTCCGTGTGCTGGAGTGTCAGGCCGATATCGTCCAGCCCGTTCAGGAGCCGGTGCTGCGTTAAATCGTCGAGCGGTAAGCTCGCCACCAGGCCCAGGCTCGGCGCCGAGACCGTCCGGTTGGCGATATCCACGACGACTTCGAGGAACGGTTGCTCCGCCGCAGCTTCCAGCAACTCCGCACCGAACTCAGGATCGACCTGCACCGGCACCAGCCCGGCCTTGGTCGCGTTGTTCTTGAAGATGTCCCCGAATTTCGGCGAGATCACGGCCTCGAAGCCGTAGTCCATCAACGCCCACACGGCGTGCTCGCGCGACGAACCGGTCCCGAAGTTCGGCCCGGCGATCAGCACGCGCGCGCCCTCGAACTCCGGGCGGTTCAGGACGAACCCCGGATCGGATTCCCGCCAGGCGGCGAACAGGCCCTCGCCGAACCCGGTCCGCTCCACCCGCTTCAGGTAGACCGCCGGAATGATCTGGTCGGTATCGACATCGCTGCGGTCGAGCGGCGCGATCCGCCCCTCGATCTTGGTCACTGGCTTCATGCTGTGCTCCTACAGGTCGCCCGGCGTCGCGAAATGCCCGAGCACCGCCGTCGCCGCCGCGATCTGCGGGGACACGAGATGCGTGCGTCCGCCCTTGCCCTGCCGGCCTTCGAAGTTGCGGTTGCTGGTGGAGGCGCACCGCTCTCCCGGCTTCAGCTGGTCCGGATTCATGCCGAGGCACATCGAGCACCCGGCGCTCCGCCACTCGAATCCCGCCTGCTCGAAGATCCGGTCCAGGCCCTCGCGTTCCGCCTGTGCCTTCACGCGCATCGAGCCGGGAACGACCAGCCCGCGCACGGAGGAGGCGATCCGCCGCCCCTCGATGATGCTCGCGGCCTCCCGCAGGTCCTCGATCCTGCTGTTCGTGCACGACCCAATGAAGACCGTGTCCACCCGGATATCGCGCATCGGCGTGCCGGGGTCGAGGTTCATGTACTTCAGCGCGCGCTGGGCGGCATCGCGGTCGAGTTGCGAGGCGAACTGGGAGGGATCGGGCACCACCGAGTCGATCGAGGTGACCTGGCCCGGATTCGTGCCCCACGAGACGTGCGGACGGATCGCGTTCCCGTCGAGAATCACCTCGGAGCCGAACTCCGCGCCCTCGTCGGTCGGCAACGAACGCCAGTAGTCGAGCGCCTGTTCCCAGAGCTTGCCCTTCGGCGCGAACGGTCGCCCCTCGATGTAGGCGAAGGTCGTGTCGTCCGGGGCGACCATCCCGGCCTTGGCGCCACCCTCGATCGACATGTTGCAGACGGTCATCCGGCCCTCCATCGAGAGGTTCCGGAAGACCTCGCCCCGGTACTCGACGATGTTGCCCGCGCCGCCACCGGTCCCGATCCGGCCGATGATCGCCAGGATCACGTCCTTCGCGGTCACACCGGGCTGGAGGGTGCAATCGACGGTGATCGCCATCGTGTTCGGGCGGTTCTGCGGCAGCGTCTGCGTGGCGAGGACGTGCTCCACCTCGCTGGTGCCGATCCCGAACGCCAGCGCCCCGAACGCGCCATGCGTGGACGTGTGGCTGTCGCCGCAGACGATTGTCATGCCCGGCTGGGTGACGCCCATCTCGGGACCGATGACGTGGACGATCCCCTGGCCCGGATCGCCCATCGGATGCAGCCGAATGCCGTACTCGGCGCAGTTCTCGGAGAGCTTCCGGACCTGGGTCGCCGAGATCGGATCGGCGATCGGCAGGCCGATGCCGACCGTCGGCACATTGTGGTCCGCCGTCGCGACGGTGAGATCCGTCCGGCGCACGCCACGGTTGTTGAGCCGCAGGCCATCGAAGGCCTGGGGTGAGGTCACCTCATGCACGAGATGCAGGTCGATGTAGAGCAGATCGGGTTCGCCGGCGGCGGACCGCACGATGTGCTGGTTCCATACCTTCTCCGCCAGCGTCAGCGGTTGCGACACGGTCTTGCCTCCACGATACGAAACACGCCCGGTACCGACGACTCACGATGCGCCGCCCGACTCACCATTGCCTGTGGGATGGGACTGGTCATCCCTTCGACCTTCACGCGACCAGAGACCGGCAGCAGGGCGAAACTCCTGCCCTGGACAAGGGCCGCATCGACGGAAAGGGATACCGCCTGTTGCCAGTAACCTCACGGCTACTCCGGCCGGCGCCCGGTCAGCACGGAAAGCTCGAAGAGCTTGAACACACAGTCGACATCGGCGAACCCGGAGGCACGCAGCCATTCCAGCTGCGTCTCCACCGGCGCCAGGATGTTCACATCCTTGTCCTGCCGCGCCTCGTAGGAGGTCACGATCTCCTCGCGGGTCTGCTCCGTCGCCCCCTGCCGCACGATGCCCTCGATCATCAGGCGATCGAACGCTTCCTGCAAGACCGGCGACCCGGATTGCACGTGCTCGATATTGACGAAGACGCCGCCCGGGCGCAGGAACTGGAAGACCTGTGCATACAGCTTGCGCTTCAGGTCGTCGGCGATGTGATGGATCGCATAGCGAGAGATCACCAGATCGAACGGACCGCTGCGCTGGACGTCCGGCCACCAGGCATCGTCGCGCAGGTCGCCCTCCACGTACTCGACCGGGAACGGCGCCTCCGCGAAGTGCGTCCGGGCTTCCTCCAGCATCGGCGGCGAGAAGTCGACGAGCACGAGGTGCTTCAGCGAATGCCGATCCATGATGCTCGCCGCCGCGAACCCGTCGCCCGCACCGAGGTCGAGCACGCGCTCCACGGTCAGGTCGTGGATCGCCAGCACGCGATGGACCACGTCCATCTGCTGCGGCGCCAGGGGAATCGCCTGCCGCGATCCCTGGTTGAAACTGCGGACGACGCTCTCCCGCTTCCAGACTTCCACTTGCTCTTCGCTGACGGCGGGAGTGGGGAACGGCGTCACATTGGACGGTGATGACATGACTAGCTCCAACGGGAGGTCGACGACCCCATCAGGACGGTATCCGGCTTCGCGGCGATCACCTGGCTGAGCGCGGCGAGGTAG